>NZ_JACARN010000040.1:0-123939 GCF_013386605.1 Pseudomonas sp. IPO3749
CCCTAATGCAGCCACCGCATTTTTTTTCAGATAAAACGCGTCGTCTGGTTTTGGGGCGGCTTCGCCACCCAGCGCGGGCAAGCCCGCTCACTACAAATCAGGCACCCGGCACAAAGTGCTTCTGCGCCGTGCCGCGTGCGATCAGGCGGGAAATGTAGTCGAGCTTCTGCGCATCCTGGTCGATAAACCGGAAGGTCAGCTGCAGCCAATCGCTGTCGGGCTTGGGCTCAAAAGCAACGATGGCGTGCAGGTAGCCGTTGAGACGGGCCACTTCGGCGTTGTCGCCCTGCTCCAGGTCGAGCACGGCGCTTTCCAGCACCTGAGGCAGGACTTCGCCACGGCGTACCACCAGCAGCGCTTCCTTGATGCTCAACGCCTTGATCACGCATTGCTGGTTGCCGCTGGACAGGCGCAGCTGGCCCTGGCCACGACCGCCGGCCGGCGCCGCTGAAGGGGCCTGCACCGGTGGGCTGTTGAGCAAGCCCTTGCTCGGCGCTGGCGCAGCTGCAGCAACCGGCGCTGCACGCGCCGCTTCGGGCTTGCCGCCGGTCAGCGCGCTCAGGGAATCGTTACCAAACGCCGAGTTCATTTTGGTCGGTGCACTGGCAACCAACGCGTCGAGCCGACCGATCTTGTGCAGGGCTTGCTTGACCTTGTTCAGTAACTGTTCATTGGTGAACGGCTTGCTGACGTAGCCAGAAACTCCGGCCTGGATGGCCTGGACCACGTTTTCCTTGTCGCCACGGCTGGTCACCATCACGAACGGCATGGTCTTGAGATGAGGTTGTTCGCGGCACCAGGTCAGTAGTTCAAGGCCGGACATCTCCGGCATTTCCCAGTCGCACAGCACCAAGTCGTAGGTCTCGCGCATCAGGATGGCCTGGGCCTTTTTGCCGTTCACCGCGTCTTCAAGCTTGATCCCAGGGAAGTAGTTGCGCAGGCACTTCTTCACCAGGTCGCGGATAAACGAGGCGTCATCCACCACCAATACACTGACTTTACTCATCGACCCTTCATCCTAATTAAAACTTCGGCACGCAAGACGCCTGACTGATGGCATTTTGCCAAAACTCGGTAGTCACGTTGGGAATTTATCTCGCTCAACGTGCAAAAAATTCAGTGGCCACAAACAAAAACGCCCGACCAAAGGCCGGGCGTTAATTTCTCGGGCAACCTTACTTATCGTCAGTTTGGCCCGGAACATTAGGGATAAGATCAGCCGAACCTTCAACTTCGGCCTTCATGCGCTTAAGGCCCATGTGCCGTACGTCGGTGCCGCGTACCAGGTAAATCACCAGTTCCGAGATGTTGCGCGCGTGGTCGCCGATTCGCTCCAGGGAGCGTAGCACCCAGATAATGCTCAAGACCCGCGAGATAGAGCGTGGGTCTTCCATCATGTAGGTCGCGAGTTCACGCAGCGCGGTCTTGTATTCGCGGTCGATGATCTTGTCGTACTGGGCCACCGACAGTGCCAGCTCAGCATCGAAGCGAGCAAAGGCGTCGAGGGCATCGCGCACCATGTTGCGCACCTGGTCGCCGATGTGGCGCACTTCCACGTAACCGCGCGGCGCTTCGCCTTCTTCGCACAGCTGGATGGCACGGCGGGCGATCTTGGTGGCTTCGTCGCCGATGCGCTCCAGGTCGATCACCGACTTGGAGATGCTGATGATCAAACGCAGGTCGGACGCCGCCGGCTGGCGACGGGCCAGAATGCGCAGGCATTCTTCGTCGATGTTGCGTTCCATCTGGTTGATCTGGTCATCGATCTCACGCACTTGCTGGGCCAGGCCCGAGTCGGCCTCGATCAGCGCGGTGACGGCGTCGTTGACTTGCTTCTCCACTAGCCCGCCCATCGCCAGGAGGTGGCTGCGCACTTCCTCAAGCTCGGCGTTGAACTGCGCGGATATGTGGTGGGTAAGGCCTTCTTTGCTAATCATGTTGGCGTCCTTGGAGCGTCCGGTAAGGTGCGGAGAACCGCAGCGTCAGTGCGAGGAAAATCCCGGCATCCTAGCCGTAGCGACCGGTGATGTAGTCTTCGGTCTGCTTCTTCGCCGGATTGGTGAACAGGGTATCGGTATCGCCGAATTCCACCAGTTTGCCCATGTACATGAACGCGGTGTAGTCGGAAACCCGCGCCGCCTGTTGCATGTTGTGGGTCACGATGACGATGGTGAACTTGGATTTGAGCTCGTAGATCAGCTCTTCGACTTTCAGCGTGGAGATCGGGTCGAGTGCCGAGCAAGGTTCGTCGAGCAGCAGTACTTCAGGCTCGACCGCGATGGTGCGGGCAATGACCAGACGCTGCTGCTGACCGCCAGACAGGCCGAGGGCCGATTCGTGTAGACGGTCCTTCACTTCGTCCCACAGCGCCGCGCCTTTCAGGGCCCACTCGACTGCTTCGTCGAGGATGCGCTTCTTGTTGATACCCTGGATGCGCAGGCCGTAGACCACGTTTTCGTAGATGGTCTTGGGGAACGGGTTGGGCTTCTGGAACACCATGCCCACGCGACGACGCAGCTCGGCCACGTCTTCGCCCTTACGGTAGATGTTGGTGCCGTAGAGGTTGATGGCACCGTCTACGCGGCAGCCGTCCACCAGGTCATTCATGCGGTTGAAGGTGCGCAGCAGCGTGGACTTGCCGCAGCCCGACGGACCGATAAAGGCGGTCACGCGCTGCTTGGGGATGTTCATGCTGACGTCGAACAGCGCCTGTTTTTCACCGTAGTACAGGCTCAGGCCCGGCACTTCGATGGCCACGGTTTCCTGGGCCAGGCTCAGGCTCTGCTTGTCGCGACCCAGGGCAGACATGTTGATGCCGTGGGTGTGGGTGTCTTGTTGCATGGGATGCTCCCTGTGCTACCAATTCGTTGTGTTGAACCGCAGGCATCGGGCCTGCGGCAAGCAATATTCAGATCAGCTATCCAACGCTTTGTATTTTTCGCGCAGGTGGTTACGGATCCACACCGCCGACAAGTTGAGCGTGGCGATCACCAGCACCAGCAGCAACGCGGTGGCGTACACCAGCGGTCGTGCGGCTTCGACGTTGGGGCTCTGGAAGCCGACGTCATAGATATGGAAGCCCAGGTGCATGATCTTCTGGTCCAGGTGCAGATACGGGTAGTTGCCATCCAGCGGCAGCGACGGCGCCAGTTTCACCACGCCCACCAACATCAGCGGCGCCACTTCGCCTGCGGCGCGGGCCACGGCGAGGATCATGCCGGTCATCATCGCCGGGCTGGCCATCGGCAGCACGATCTTCCACAGCGTTTCCGCCTTGGTCGCGCCCAGTGCCAGAGAGCCTTCGCGTACGGTGCGAGGAATCCGCGCCAGGCCTTCTTCGGTGGCCACGATCACCACCGGCACCGCCAGCAGCGCCAGGGTCAGCGAGGCCCACAGCAGGCCCGGCGTGCCGAAGGTCGGTGCCGGCAGGGCTTCGGCGAAGAACAGGCGGTCAACCGAGCCACCCAATACATACACGAAGAAGCCCAGGCCGAACACGCCGTAGACGATGGCCGGTACTCCGGCCAGGTTGTTCACGGCGATACGGATAACGCGGGTCAGGGTGTTTTGCTTGGCGTATTCACGCAGGTACACCGCCGCCAGCACGCCGAACGGGGTGACGATCATCGCCATGATCAGGGTCATCATCACGGTGCCGAAGATGGCCGGGAAAATGCCGCCTTCGGTGTTGGCTTCCCGTGGGTCATCGCTGAGGAATTCCCAGACCTTGCTGAAGTAGAAGCCGATCTTGGTGATCGTGCCCATGGCGTTTGGCTGGTAGGCGTGCACCACTTTGCCGATGCCGATTTCGATTTCCTTGCCGTTGCCGTCGCGGGCGGTCAGCGCGTCGCGGTTGAACTGGGCGTGCAGGTCGGCCAGGCGGGCTTCGATGTCCTGGTAGCGGGCATTCAGTTCTGCGCGGTCAGCATCCATGTCGGCCTGGGCGGCAGCGTCGAGCTTGCCTTCCAGTTCCAGTTTGCGGCCGTGCAGGCGGATACGTTCGAGACCGGCGTTGATCGCGCCGATGTCGGATTTTTCCAGAGTCTTGAGCTGGGCGGCCAGCTTGTTGACGCGCTCGACACGGGCTTGCAGCTCTGGCCATGCGGCCTCGCCTTCGGCGATGACCTTGCCGTCTTGCTTGACGTTGACGAGGGTGCCGTAGAAATTGCCCCACTCACGACGCTCGATGGTCATCAGGTTCGCCGGCGTGGTCTGGTCCTTGAGCCACTCGCCGACGATCCAGGTGAAGTCGTTGCCGTTCAGGTCACGGTTGCCAACCTTGATCAGCTCGCGGGTCATGAACTCCGGCCCTTGGTCCGGCACCGGCAGGCCAGCGCTTTTCAGGCGCTCACGCGGTACTTCTTCTTTCTGCACCACTTCGCCGATGACGATATGGTTGGCCTGGCCCGGCACGTTGTAGTTGGCCTGGATCAGGTCGGCCGGCCAGAAGTGGCCCAGGCCACGCACGGCGATCACAGCCAGCAAACCAATGGTCATGATGACCGCGATAGACACCGCGCCACCGCTGATCCAGACGCCGGGGGCGCCGCTCTTGAACCATCCATTCAGGGAGTTCTGTTTCACAGACTTCTACCTTTCTTAAAGCGACGAGTATTTCTTGCGCAGACGCTGACGGATCAGCTCCGCGAGGGTGTTCATGATGAAGGTGAACAGCAGCAGCACCAGCGCCGAGAGGAACAGCACGCGGTAATGACTGCCGCCCACTTCCGACTCAGGCATTTCCACCGCGACGTTGGCCGCCAAGGTGCGCAAGCCTTCGAACAGGTTCATCTCCATCACCGGGGTGTTACCGGTGGCCATCAACACGATCATGGTCTCGCCGACAGCGCGGCCCATGCCGATCATCAGCGCCGAGAAGATGCCCGGGCTGGCGGTCAGGATGACCACGCGTGTCATGGTCTGCCACGGTGTGGCACCCAAGGCCAGCGAGCCCAGGGTCAGGCCGCGCGGCACGCTGAACACGGCGTCTTCGGCGATGGAGTAGATGTTCGGGATCACCGCGAAACCCATGGCGAGGCCGACAACCAGGGCGTTGCGCTGGTCGTAGGTGATGCCCAGGTCGTGGGAGATCCACATGCGCATGTCGCCGCCGAAGAACCAGGTTTCCAGGTACGGGCTCATGTACAGCGAGAGCCAGCCCACGAACAGGATCACCGGGATCAGGATCGCGCTTTCCCAGCCATCGGGAACGCGCAGGCGGATCGATTCAGGCAAGCGGCTGAAGATGAAACCGGCGACCAGGATGCCAATCGGCAACAGCATCAACAGGCTGAAGATGCCCGGTAGATGCCCTTCCACATACGGCGCCAGGAACAGGCCGGCGAAGAAGCCGAGGATCACCGTCGGCATGGCTTCCATCAGTTCGATCACCGGCTTGACCTTGCGGCGCAGGCTCGGGGCCATGAAGTACGCGGTGTAGATCGCGGCGGCAACGGCCAGAGGCGCTGCCAGCAGCATGGCGTAGAACGCAGCCTTCAGGGTGCCGAAGGTCAGCGGGGCCAGGCTCATCTTGGGTTCGAAATCGGTGTTGGCGGCGGTCGATTGCCAGACGTATTTAGGCTCGTCGTAGTTCTCGTACCAAACCTTGCTCCACAGTGCGCTCCACGACACTTCCGGGTGCGGGTTGTCGAGCATCAACGGCTGCAGTTTGCCGCCGGCTTCCACGATCACGCGGTTGGCCCGTGGCGACATGCCATACACGCCTTGGCCATCGACTACAGGGTCGACCAACAGGGTGCGGTGCGCGGTGCTGTGGAACACACCGAACTTGCCGGAAGCGTCGAGGGCGGTGAAGCCTTTGCGACGTTCTTCGGCGGAGATCTCAACGATAGGCGTAGTGCCCATCTGGAAGGTGCGGATCTGCTTGAAGCGCTGCTCGCCATCCGGGTCGCGGGCCATGAACCACTGGGCCAGGCCGCCTTTGGAGTTGCCGATGATCAGCGAGATACCGCCCACCAGCTGCGTGCTGGCGGTGATTTCGGCGGTACCGTCTTCGAGCAATTTGTAGCGCCCGTTGAGGCTCTTGTCGCGCAGGCTGAATACGTCGGCCAGGGCGCGGCCGTTGATCACGTACAACCATTGCTGGCGCGGGTCGATGAAGATCGCCTTCACCGGCTCGGTCATCTGCGGCAGTTCGATGCGCTTCTGCTCGCTGGTGACTTCGCCGGTCATCATGTTTTCTTCGCGGCTCAGGGACAGCACGTTCAAGTGCGAACCGGCGGAACCTGCAACCACCAAGGTGGAATCGGTGGCGTTAAGGGCGACATGCTCCAGTGGGCGACCGGCGTCATCCAGCACGATCGGCGTTTCACCGTAGGGGTATTCGATCGCAGGGGTAATGGTTTTCTTGCCGTCCGGGTAGGACACTTTATAAGTGTGGCGGAACACCATGGACTGGCCATTGGACAGACCGAGGATCACCAACGGGCTACCGGGCTGGTCTTCACCGATAGAGGCAACGCGGGTGCCGGCAGGCAGTGGCAGGTCGACGCGCTTGAGTTCAGCGCCGGTTTCCACATTAAAGAACAGTGCCTGGCCCTTGTCGGAAACCCGCATGGCGACTTGGTTCTGTTCTTCGAGGGAGATCATCAGCGGCTTGCCCGCGTCCTGGATCCAGGCCGGGGTCAGGGCGTCTTCCTTGGTCAATGAGGCACCTTGGAACAGCGGCGCGACGACATAGGCCAGGAAGAAGAAAATCAGGGTGATGGCGCCGAGGACGGCGAGGCCGCCGACCAGCACATACCAACGGGTCAGGCGATCCTTGAGCGCGCGAATGCGGCGCTTGCGTTGCAGCTCAGGCGTATTGAAATCAATGCGTTTGGGGGGAGAAGTCGTCGTCATGGTGGAATTGGCCAGATCATTCATGCGCACACCCTAGCGATCCTGTATGACAGAAAGATGACAGTGCAGTGACGCAACAAATCCGCCGCGAAGCAAGGCTGGCAGCGGACTAGAAAATTCGGATGCGGGGCCGGTACTCCGGCCCCGCAGAGGCAATCAGTTGCCTTCTTTCAGACCCAGGTCAGCCAGGGCCTTGGCGGCGACTTTGGCTGGCAGTGGGATGTAGCCGTCTTTCACCACAACTTCCTGGCCCTGTTTGGACAGAACCAGCTTCACGAACTCAGCTTCCAGCGGGGCCAGAGGCTTGTTCGGGGCTTTGTTGACGTACACGTAGAGGAAGCGCGACAGCGGGTATTTGCCGTTCAGGGCGTTTTCTTCACTGTCTTCGATGAAGTCAGTGCTGCCTTTCTTGGCCAAGGCCACGGTTTTCACACTGGCGGTCTTGTAGCCGATGCCCGAGTAACCGATGCCGTTCAGCGAGGAGCTGATCGACTGCACGACCGAAGCCGAGCCAGGTTGTTCGTTCACGTTTGGCTTGTAGTCGCCTTTGCACAGGGCTTCTTCTTTGAAGTAGCCGTAGGTGCCGGATACCGAGTTACGACCGAACAGCTGAACCGGCTTGTTGGCCAGGTCGCCGGTCACACCCAGGTCACCCCAGGTTTTCACGTCGGCTTTGCCACCGCACAGGCGAGTCGAGGAGAAGATCGCGTCGACTTGTTCCATGGTCAGGTGCTGGATCGGGTTGTCCTTGTGCACGAACACGGCCAGGGCATCCACGGCAACCGGGATAGCGGTTGGCTTGTAGCCGTACTTCTGCTCGAAGGCCGCCAGCTCGGTGTCCTTCATCTTGCGGCTCATCGGGCCCAGGTTGGAGGTGCCTTCAGTCAGCGCAGGTGGCGCGGTAGCAGAACCGGCAGCTTGAATCTGGATGTTGACGTTCGGGTATTCCTTTTTGTAACCCTCGGCCCACAGGGTCATCAGGTTAGCCAGGGTATCGGAACCGACGCTGGACAAGTTGCCCGACACACCAGTGGTCTTCACGTACGCCGGGATTGCCGGATCAACACCAGCGGCCACCGCGTTGGCGGTCGCAACGCCAGCAGCGACAAAAGTCATTGCCGCCATCAAACGTTTCAGTTTCATGCCTTGCTCCTAGCAGATAGGGATAGTTGGATCGGGGCCAAGTATCGGGAGGCCGTGTGAACACTCTATGTCTGGAATGTGACAGTTAGATGAAAGGCCACTATTGGCAAGGAGAAGGGGCGCAGCGAGGAGTTACCATCGCTCCCACGCAGCGCGCGGGAGCGATCATGTCAAAGAATCAGCGCGAACGCTTCCACAGATACCCACCCACCACCATCCCCATCAAGCACAGGGCGGCAACGTAGTAGGCCGGGCCCATCGGGCTTTCCTTCATCAGCAGCGACACCGCCAGCGGCGTCAGCCCGCCGAACACGGCGTACGCCACGTTGTAGGAAAACGACAGGCCACTGAAACGCACAACAGGCGGGAAGGCTTTGACCATCACATACGGCACCACGCCGATGGTGCCCACGAACAGGCCAGTCAGGGCGTACAGCGGGAACAGCCAGTCCGGGTGAGCCATGAGGCTGTGATACAGCGTCCAGGACGTCGCCAGCAGCAGCGCGCAACCGGTGACCAGCACGCGGCCGGCGCCGAAGCGGTCAGCCAAGGCGCCCGAGGCGATGCAACCCAGGCTCAGGGTGACGATGGCCAGGCTGTTGGCCTGCAGCGCCACGGTCGGACTGAAGTGGTAGACGGTCTGCAGCACGGTCGGAGTCATCAGGATGACCACCACCACGCCAGCCGACAGCAGCCAGGTCAGCAGCATCGACAACACGATGGCGCCACGGTGATCACGCAGCACCGCGCGCAATGGCAGCTCGGCGGCCAGGGTCTTGCGCTGCTGCATTTCGGCAAAGATCGGTGTTTCATGCAGCCAGCGGCGCAGGTACACCGACAGCAGGCCGAACACGCCGCCAAGCAGGAACGGAATGCGCCAGGCGAAATCCGAGACCTGCTCCGGGCTATAAAGGGTGTTGATCGCGGTGGCCACCAGCGAACCCAGCAGAATGCCGGCAGTCAGGCCGCTGGTCAGGGTGCCGCAGGCGTAGCCGATATGGCGCGGCGGTACGTGTTCGGAGACGAACACCCAGGCGCCTGGCACTTCACCACCAATCGCAGCGCCCTGGATGATGCGCATCAGCAGCAACAGCACCGGTGCCCACAGACCGATCTGCGCGTAGGTTGGCAGCAAGCCCATGATCAGGGTCGGCACGGCCATCATGAAGATGCTCAGGGTGAACATTTTCTTGCGGCCCAGCAGGTCGCCGAAGTGCGCCATGATAATGCCGCCCAGGGGGCGCGCCAGGTAGCCGGCGGCGAAGATGCCGAAGGTCTGCATCATGCGCAGCCATTCAGGCATGTCCACGGGGAAGAAGAGTTTCCCGACCACGGTGGCGAAAAACACGAAAATGATGAAATCATAAAACTCCAGCGCCCCGCCCAAGGCAGACAGCGACAGGGTTTTGTAGTCGTTGCGGGTCAGCGGGCGCGAAGGTTGCGCACTGCTTGCGGGCACGGAGGACATGGTAAGGCTTCTCTTATAGTAGTCGGGACGGCAAGCCCGGGACTTGCGGCAGGCTTGGCAAGATAGCAAATCGCTAGAAAAAGCACAGCGTTGAGCGAACAACAGTTCAAAGGCGCTAAATATTCCCCATTAATTGCGCCCAGAAGCACAGTTGCCGGAAAAAGCCGCGATACAGCCGCTAAATGCCGACCAAATGAACGCCCAGAGGTCGTCGTGGCGCCAGGGTCTCGATATACTCGGCCCCTGCAAGCGCCAGAACCGCAGTCTTGAGGGGCTGCTGTGCCAAAACGCCGTTGGGTGCCATCCAGCCGATTTGGCAGAGTTTCCCTTTAGTACGCCTTACGAGAAATGCATCACGCGGTGTATGTTGGTGCTGAAACGTTTTTTTCGAAGACGGCTATCCACTTGAAATACCCATGAAGCGTTACGGGTCAGAGGCCCTCGGCATGATCGAACTCGAACAAGAAGATCCTATCCCGCAAGGCGATCTCGCCCTGCAAATCACCGCGCTCCCGCGTGAAACCAACGGTTTTGGCGACATCTTTGGCGGCTGGCTGGTCGCACAGATGGACCTGGCCGGCACCGCCATGGCCAGCAAGGTCGCAGGTGGGCGTGTGGCAACCGTGGCCATTGATCGCATGGCGTTCCTGGTGCCGGTTGCGGTGGGCGCGCAGCTGTCCTTTTATACCCAGGCCCTGGAAATCGGCCGCAGCTCGATCCAGATGATGGTCGAAGTGTGGAGCGACGATCCGCTGTCCAGCGAATGGCGCAAGGTGACCGAGGCGGTATTTGTATTCGTCGCCATCGACGGCAGCGGTCGCACGCGCTCGGTTCCTTCGCGCGCACGTTAAACCTCGCCGGGATTTGACGGTCAATTGCCCCATTGCCTGCCACCAAGAGTGCTTTGTTATGCCAACGCCCCACGTTGAAACCGTGAAAATCGACGAGCTGGACTGCTGGCGCATCCGCCACAACGGTGCCGAACTGATGGTGGCCCAGCAGGGCGCGCATATCTTCAGTTATCAACGTGATGGCGATCAGCCGCTGATCTGGCCGAATCCTGAAGCGGTGTTCAAGCAAGGCAAAGGCATTCGTACCGGCGTGCCGGTGTGCTGGCCGTGGTTTGGTGTGTTTGAGCGCAACCCGCAGAGCGTCAAGGCGATGCGCCAGAACGAGCAGCCAGCCGGTGCCCATGGTTTTGTGCGTACTGCGTTGTGGGAATTGGCCGGGGCCGAGCTTGAAGGTGACGCGCTACGCGTGGATCTGGTACTGCCGGTGCCGGCAGGCGGCTTTCCTGGCTGGCCCCATCAGGTTGACCTGACGCTGAGCCTGCTGCTGGATGAGCAACTGCACATTCGCCTGACCAGCCACAACCGTGGCAACGATACCGTGACCCTCAGCCAGGCACTGCACACGTATTTCGCTGTAAGCGATGTGCGCAACGTGCAGGTCGAAGGGCTGGACGGGTGTGCCTATATCGATACCGCAGACAATTGGGCCGAGAAGACACAGTCCGGCCTGCTGCACTTCACGGCCGAGACCGATCGAATTTACCTCGACACGCCGTCACAGCTGAACATCGTCGACAAAGACTGGCAGCGCCGTATTCAGCTCACTGCCGAGGGGTCGAAGTCGACGGTGATCTGGAACCCCTGGACCGAACGCGCCAAGGCGTTTGACGACATGGCCGATGATGGCTGGCCAGGCATGCTGTGCATCGAGACGGCGAATGTGCTGGATGATGTGGTGGCGCTGGCACCTGGTGAAAGCCACACCTTGGGTGTGAGCATCACCGGGGTCAGTCTGTAGGTAGACTCACTGCAAAGAGTCGGATTTAGAAGTCCGACTCTTTTACCACCCGCACCTTCCCCGCCTCCAGCGCATACGCTGCATCGGCCAGGTCGTTATTGACCTTCTCCACCTTCAACGTGCCCGTGACCCACAGCGGCGTGTAGATATCGTCCAGCTTCAAACCCTTGGGGTAGCGCACCAGCACCAGCTGATTGGGCGGTGGCGGCGGCACGTGGATGCACGCGCCTGGGTACGGTACGAGGAAGAACAAGGTGCTGCGACCCTTGGCGTCGGTTTCCAACGGCACCGGGTAGCCACCGATACGGATGTCCTTGCCATTCATGGCCGCCACGGTCTTGGTCGAATACATCACCGCCGGCAACCCCTTGCTCTGCTTCAAGCCACCTTTATCGGTAAAGGTGCCCTGGGCTTCGGGGGAGTTGTGGTCGATCTCGGGCATGGCTTCGAGGGCTTTCTGGTCGGAAAGCGGCATCAGGTCGAGCCAGTCGGTTTCCGGCAGTTCACCGGCGTGCGCCAGGCCAGGGCCCAGCAAGAGAAGAGTCAACAGAAGACGGCGCATGAAGAAGCTCGGCAAGTACAGGTGCCGAGCATTCTAGCCCCCTGCGCCTGCGCAGCGCAGAGGACTTTGTCGGCGGATTATTTCTTTTTGATCAGGCCGTAGATCACCAGCAGGATGATCGCGCCAACCAGGGCACCGATGAAGCCTGCACCTTGGCCTGCCTGGTAGATACCCAGCGCCTGACCACCGTAGGTCGCGGCCAGGGAGCCGGCGATACCCAGCAGGATGGTCATGATCCAACCCATGCTGTCGTCGCCTGGTTTCAGGAAACGCGCCAGCAGGCCGACGATCAAGCCGATAAAGATGGTTCCGATGATACCCATGGCATTTCCCTCTGATTGAAGTGAGCTATGCCAAAGCCTAGTCAGGCTTTGGCATCCTGCAATCAGAGAGACGACGGTGACCAATGGTTCCCGTCGGACTTGCCTTATTGCTCGGCGATCAGCGCTTCAACCTTGAGGATCTGCGCTTCCAATGTCGCGCTGTCCTTGCAGCGCAGGTTGGCGTGGCCGACCTTGCGCCCAGCCTTGAAGGCCTTGCCGTAGTGGTGCAGGTGGCAGTCGTCGATGGCGATGACTTTTTCCACCGCCGGCACCGTGCCGATGAAGTTGAGCATGGCACTCTCGCCGACCTTGGCGGTGGAGCCCAATGGCAAGCCCGCGACCGCCCGCAGGTGGTTTTCGAACTGGCTGCACTCGGCGCCTTCGGTGGTCCAGTGCCCGGAGTTGTGTACGCGCGGAGCAATTTCGTTGGCCTTGAGGCCACCGTCGACTTCAAAGAACTCGAATGCCATCACGCCGACGTAATCCAGCTGCTTGAGCACACGGCTGGAATAATCTTCCGCCAGGGCCTGCAACGGGTGGTCGGTGCTGGCCACGGACAGCTTGAGGATGCCGCTGTCATGGGTGTTGTGCACTAACGGGTAGAAGCGGGTTTCGCCATCACGGGCACGCACGGCGATCAGCGAGACTTCGCCGGTGAACGGCACAAAGCCTTCCAGCAGGCAGGCGACGCTGCCCAGCTCGGCGAAGGTACCGACCACATCAGCGGCAGTGCGCAGGACTTTCTGGCCCTTGCCGTCGTAACCCAGGGTGCGGGTTTTCAGCACGGCCGGCAGGCCGATGCTGGCGACAGCGGCGTCCAGGTCCGCCTGGGACTGGATGTCGGCGAAGGCCGGGGTGGGAATGCCCAGGTCCTTGAACATGCTTTTCTCGAACCAGCGGTCACGGGCGATGCGCAAGGCCTCGGCGCTCGGGTACACCGGCACGAACTGCGACAGGAAGGCCACGGTTTCAGCCGGGACGCTTTCGAATTCGAAGGTCACCAGGTCGACTTCGTCGGCCAGTTGGCGCAGGTGGTCCGGGTCGCTGTAGTCAGCGCGCAGGTGTTCACCCAACGCGGCCGCGCAGGCGTCCGGCGCCGGGTCCAGGAAAGCGAAGTTCATCCCCAGCGGGGTTCCCGCCAGGGCCAGCATGCGACCCAGTTGGCCGCCACCGATTACACCGATTTTCATCGTCAACAACCTCAGGCGATGCGTGGGTCTGGATTGTCCAGCACGCTGTCTGTCTGCTCAGCACGGAATTTTTTCAGCACCGCGTGGAACTGCGGGTGCTTGGCGCCCAGGATGCTGGCGGACAGCAGGGCGGCGTTGATTGCGCCGGCCTTGCCGATCGCCAGGGTCGCCACCGGAATGCCAGCCGGCATCTGCACGATGGACAACAGCGAATCCACGCCCGAGAGCATTGCCGACTGCACCGGCACGCCGAGCACCGGCAGGTGGGTCTTGGCCGCACACATGCCTGGCAGGTGCGCTGCACCGCCGGCACCGGCGATGATCACCTCGATGCCACGGGATTCTGCTTCATCGGCATACTGGAACAGCAAATCCGGGGTGCGGTGGGCAGAGACCACTTTCACTTCATACGGAATGCCGAGTTTTTCCAGCATATCGGCGGTGTGGCTAAGGGTGGACCAATCGGACTTGGAGCCCATGATCACGCCAACCAATGCACTCATCGTCGTGCCTCTTCTCTCTGGGCGCCCGCAGGCGCGTCAAAAAACAACAAGCCACGCGGGAAATCCGGCGTGGCTTGTTGTACGAATTAAGGCCGGTTGGACCGGCCGAAGGCCGCGCAGTATACCGTAATAATCGAGATAAACAGCCCCTTGGATGACCATCTGTCTAGCGGGGCAAACCGGCGGTTTTATTGACTCTGAGGTCAGCGATCCCCCGCCGGATTCTGCGCTGCTCCACCTTCCAGTTTTCGCCACAGCAACCGCACATTCGCCTTACGGACCAAGGCGCAGCGATACAGGCGGATTTCCAGCGGCACATGCCATTGCGGCCCGCCGCACACCACCAGCTCACCTCGGGCCAACTCCGCCCGCACGCTCAGTTGCGGCACCCAGGCGATACCCAGCCCTTCCAGCGCCATGCTCTTGAGGCTGTCGGCCATGGCGGTTTCGTACACGGTGGTAAAACGCAGCGCGCGTTGGCGCAGCAGCAAATGTACCGAGCGCCCCAGGAATGCACCCGCGCTGTAGGCCAGCAGCGGCACACTGCCCTCGCCTTCCAGGTCGAACAGCGGCTTGCCATCGGCATCGGCGGCGCACACCGGGAGCATTTCGGTGTTGCCCAAGTGCAGGGAGGGGAAGATTTCCGCGTCCATCTGCATCGCCGCGTCCGGGTCGTAGAATGCCAGCATCAAGTCGCAACCGCCCTCGCGCAGGGCATGCACCGCGTCGCCGACGTTGGTGGCGACCAGCCGCGTGGCGATGTTCAGGCCTTCGTTGCGCAACTGTGCGATCCAGCGCGGGAAGAAGCCCAGCGCCAGGGAATGCGCCGCAGCCACTTGCATGACCTCGCCCTGCCCGCCTTCCAGGTGATGCAAATGGCGCAGCACTTCACCGAGCTGTTCGACCACCGTGCGCGCAGTCACCAGGAACAACTGCCCCGCCGCCGTCAACTCCACCGGCGTGCGCGAGCGGTTGACCAGGGTCAGGCCCAACGCCGCTTCCAGGCTGCGGATCCGTCGGCTGAACGCCGGCTGGGTCACAAAACGTCGCTCCGCCGCCTGGGAAAAACTACGGGTGGCCGCCAGCGCGCTGAAGTCTTCCAGCCATTTGCTCTCAAGGTTCATCACTTCCTCCCACGGGTACGCACCATTTTGGCACACACGCCCGTCATCATAGCCGGGTCACACCTTCATTATGCCGTTTGTGCATAGGCCAGTGTTTAACAGCATTGGCCCAAAAACTTCCACAAGCCTAGCATTCGCAGCGTTCCGGCCAGTTCCGGGTCCCTATCGAGATGATTTCCGTCATGTCCTCTGCTGCATCATTCCGTACCGAAAAAGACCTGCTTGGCGTACTCGAAGTACCGGCTCAAGCGTATTACGGCATCCAGACCCTGCGAGCGGTGAACAACTTCCGTCTCTCGGGCGTTCCGATTTCGCATTACCCGAAATTGGTGGTCGGTCTGGCAATGGTCAAGCAAGCGGCGGCTGACGCCAACCGCGAGCTGGGTCAGCTCAGCGAAGCCAAGCACGCTGCCATCAGCGAAGCCTGTGCCCGTCTGATCCGCGGCGATTTCCACGAAGAGTTCGTGGTGGACATGATTCAAGGCGGCGCTGGCACTTCAACCAACATGAATGCCAACGAAGTCATCGCCAACATCGCGTTGGAGGCCATGGGCCACAACAAGGGCGAGTACCAGTACCTGCACCCGAACAACGACGTGAACATGGCGCAGTCGACCAACGACGCCTACCCGACCGCGATCCGCCTGGGTCTGCTGCTGGGCCATGACGCGCTGCTGGCCAGCCTCGACAGCCTGATCCAGGCCTTCGCCGCCAAAGGCGTCGAGTTCGGCCACGTGCTGAAAATGGGCCGCACCCAATTGCAAGACGCCGTGCCGATGACCCTCGGCCAGGAATTCCGCGCCTTCGCCACCACCCTGAGCGAAGACCTGGCCCGCCTGAAAACCCTGGCGCCAGAGCTGTTGACCGAAGTGAACCTGGGCGGCACCGCCATCGGCACCGGCATCAACGCCGATCCGCGCTACCAGGCCCTGGCCGTGCAACGCCTGGCCACTATCAGCGGTCAGCCGCTGGTGCCAGCAGCCGACCTGATCGAAGCCACCTCCGACATGGGCGCTTTCGTGCTGTTCTCCGGCATGCTCAAGCGTACCGCCGTGAAGCTGTCGAAGATCTGCAATGACCTGCGCCTGCTGTCCAGCGGCCCACGTACCGGGATCAACGAGATCAACCTGCCAGCGCGTCAGCCAGGCAGCTCGATCATGCCTGGCAAGGTCAACCCGGTAATCCCGGAAGCCGTGAACCAGGTGGCATTCCAGGTGATCGGCAACGACCTGGCCCTGACCATGGCAGCCGAAGGCGGCCAACTGCAGCTGAACGTGATGGAGCCGCTGATCGCCTTCAAGATCTTCGACTCGATCCGCTTGTTGCAACGCGCCATGGACATGCTGCGCGAGCACTGCATCGTAGGCATCACCGCCAACGAAGCGCGCTGCCGCGAACTGGTCGAGCACTCCATCGGCCTGGTCACCGCGTTGAACCCGTACATCGGCTATGAAAACGCCACCCGCATCGCGCGTATCGCCCTTGAAAGCGGCCGTGGCGTGCTGGAACTGGTGCGCGAAGAAGGCTTGCTCGACGACGCCATGCTCGACGACATCCTGCGCCCCGAAAACATGATCGCTCCACGCTTGGTCCCGCTGAAGGCCTAAGCGTTTGCTGCACCGCTCACCAGGTTGAGGGACTAGACACCTCTCACCTTTTGAGGGCCTGAAGGCTCGTTCTTCAGGCCCTTTTTTTTGCCTCAAGGTTGTGAAATGACGCCCATAAAAAATCCAATATCGCCCTGCATGCCCGCCTCCGTGCTGAAACCTTTAATCGCCTCGGGCAGACGGATCATGTTCGCCTAGGTATAGTGCCGCCCCTCTTCGCGTCAGAGATCGTCGGTAACGAGGTCCTGGACAGCGCGAAACCGCATGAATAACAACCCGCAAAAGGATTGGGGTCGAACTGCCGCGCACTGCCTGGTGCCATGCGGCGTGGTCGGACCGTCCTGCGTTTGCCATTAGAAAAATCAGCGAGGAACACTCCATGCTCGAAGTCATCAACGACTTCCTCTCAGGGAAAGTACTGATCGTGCTCATTGTCGGGCTCGGCGGTTATTTCACGATTCGCTCGCGTTTCGTTCAACTGCGTCACTTTTTCCACATGTTCTCGGTGTTCAAAGACAGCCTGAAGAGCAGCTCCGACCAACTCAGCTCGTTCCAGGCGCTGATGCTCAGCCTGGCCGGCCGCGTGGGTGCCGGTAACATCGCCGGCGTCGGTATTGCCGTGACCCTGGGTGGCCCCGGTGCCGTGTTCTGGATGTGGGTCACCGCGTTGGTGGGCATGTCGTCGAGCTTCATCGAATGTTCCCTCGGCCAGCTGTACAAACGCACTGACGCCGAAGGCACCTACCGCGGTGGCCCGGCCTACTACATCCAGCACGGCCTGCAGAAGCGCTGGCTGGGTATGGTCATGGCGTTCCTGCTGCTGGTGACCTTCGGCTTCGCCTTCAACGGCCTGCAAGCCCACGCCGTGACCCACTCGCTGAACAACGCGTTTGGCCTGGACACCACTTACACCGGCCTTGCACTGGCTGTATTGCTGGGCCTGGTGTTCATCGGCGGGATCAAGCGTATTGCCTCGATTGCCGACCTGCTGGTGCCGGTCAAGACCCTGGTCTACATCGCCGTGACCCTGTACGTGATCGTGCTGCAATTCGACCACGTGCCCGCCATGCTCGCGACCATCGTCAAGAGCGCGTTCGGCCTCGACCAAGCCTTCGGTGGCCTGGTGGGCAGTGCGATCATCATGGGCGTGAAGCGCGGCGTGTTCGCCAACGAAGCAGGTTTAGGCAGTGCGCCTAACGTGGCGGCGGTGGCTTCTGTAGAGCACCCGATTGCCCAGGGCGTGGTCCAGGCGTTCAGCGTGTTCCTCGACACCTTCGTGATCTGCACCTGCACCGCGCTGCTGATCCTGCTCTCCGGCTTCTACACCCCAGGCTTTGAAGGCGACGGCATTGCCCTGACCCAGAACTCCCTGGCGGCCGTGGTCGGCGACTGGGGCCGCATGTTCATCTCCGTGGCCCTGGCGTTGTTCGTGTTCACCTCGATCATGTACAACTACTACCTCGGCGAGAGCAACCTGCGCTTCCTGGTGGGCAACAACCGCAAGGTGCTGATGGGCTACCGCGCGCTGGTACTGGTGTTGATTTTCTGGGGTTCCATCGAGAACCTGAGCACCGTGTTCGCCTTCGCCGACATCACCATGACCATGCTCGCGTTCGTCAACCTGTTCGCCCTGGCGTTCCTGTTCAAGATCGCCATGCGCATCCTGAATGACTACGACAACCAGCGCGCGGCGGGCATTAAGACGCCGGTGTTCGACTCCAGCCAGTTCCCTGACCTGGACCTGGATCGCAACGCCTGGCCAGCCAATCCGGTAAAACCGGAAACGGCGCCATCGGCAGAGCTGAACGCTCAAACGCAACGCTGAAACGCTAAGCAGTGACACGCCGCCCGGCCTTGGGCATGCTCTGGGCCCGGCGGCGTTTTTCGTTCAGGAGAATCTCAATGTCAGCATCCAACAACGTCATGGTGCTCTACACCGGCGGCACCATCGGCATGCAGGCCAGCGCCAATGGCCTGGCCCCTGCGTCCGGCTTTGAAGCCCGCATGCGTGACCAGCTTGCCGGTCAGCCCTTGCCCACCTGGCGCTTCCAGGAAATGGCTCCGCTGATCGACAGCGCCAACATGACCCCTGCGTACTGGCAACGCCTGCACGCGGCGGTGATCGACGCCGTGGACCACGGCTGCGATGGCGTGCTGATCCTGCACGGCACCGACACCCTGGCCTACAGCGCGGCGGCCATGAGCTTCCAACTGTTGGGCCTGCCGGCGCCGGTGGTGTTCACCGGCTCCATGTTGCCGGCCGGCGTGCCGGACAGCGATGCGTGGGAAAACGTCAGTGGCGCGTTGCAGGCGTTGGGTGCAGGTCTGGCACCGGGCGTGCACCTGCACTTCCACGGCGCAATGATGGCACCCACCCGCTGCGCGAAGATCCGCAGCTTCGGCCGCAACCCGTTCGCCGCGCTTAACCGCCAGGGCGGCGCTGACCCTGTCGATGCCATTCCACTCGCCCTGGATTACCGCCAGCCCAAAGCCCTGGCCAACGTCGGCGTACTGCCATTGGTGCCGGGCATCGGCGCGGCCCAACTGGACGCGGTGATCGGCAGCGGCATCCAGGCCCTGATCCTCGAATGCTTCGGCAGCGGCACCGGGCCAAGCGACAACCCGCAATTCCTCGCCAGCCTGCAACAGGCGCACGAAAAAGGGATTGTGGTCGTAGCCATCACCCAATGCCATGAAGGCGGCGTGGAACTGGATGTCTACGAAGCTGGCAGCCGCCTGCGCGGCGTCGGCGTGTTGTCCGGTGGCGGCATGACCCGCGAAGCGGCGTTCGGCAAGCTCAACGCACTGCTCGGTGCCGGGCTCGACAACAAGGAAGTGCGCCGCCTGGTGGAGCTCGACCTGTGCGGCGAACTGCACTGAACACCCACCTTACATAAGCACCACCGCGCCTGAACTAAGGGTTCCTAGCATGGCAACACCCCAGGTTTCCCCTGAGGTCGTTGCCATTCTTTTGCCTGCCAGGACGCGCCATGACCCTTCCTCCGTCAACCTATTCCCATCAAAACCTCACCGATACGCTCATCACGCAAATGTCCACCGGGCCTGCGTTCCGCGAAGTCGCCGCCACGCTGCTGCGTGAACGGTTACAAGAGCTATACCCGGCCCTGGACATCGACCCGAACGTGACCATGGTGGGCACTCCGATCTGGGACATTGACGATGGCCACGTCGTGCCCGTCGGCCGCCATTACCAGGCACTCACCGACATCCTCGCCGTCCAGGCCGTGCTGGCGGTGCCGGTGCTGTATATCGAAGGTGAACACTTTCTGACCCAACTGCCGATCGTTGAGCCCGCCGTACACTTGCCGGTGCGCATCCTCGACATCGCCCGCCTGCTCAATGCGCTGGCACCGGTGATGTTGCGCGGTTATCAACAGGCTCAAATGGAGTACTGGAACGCTTCGGAGGCTGACAGCGGCCCGCGCTGGCACGCGCTGGCCAGGACGCTGCGCGATTTCTGGAACCTCGACCAGGCGCCCGGCTTGACCGACGACGATTGCCAGCTGGCACGCCAGCTATATCGCACGCCGGACTTCGCCCTGCGCAGCGTCAATGACCCCCAGGCCGTCAGGGCCTACGTGATTGATATCGACCAGGTCGACGACAAGGGCAAGACCACCCACCTGGATGAGCACCTGATCAGTGTCTTGACCGGTCAACAAAAGGGTCACGAGGTGGTTCTCACCCACACCCTGCTCGGCGGATTCAAGAAATACACCAGCCTGGAACAACTGGGTGAGGATCTGCCGCAGTTGCTGGGCACCGAACTGGGGCCCATAAAAGTGCAGTGGCGCCTGGTGGAGCCCAATGGCGATTTTTTCGACTACCTGGCCTGCGCCTTTATCAGCCTCCAGATCATGGCCATCGGCAGCATCAAATTTTCCAGTTTGCGCGAGCCGGGCGCCTCCCAGCGAAGCCTTATACAACCGCCGGCGCCGCAAGCAACACCCAGTGGCCCGGACTTGCAGCAGTACGTGCAAGCCCTGCCCGACTGGCTGACCGCCGCCTCGGCCTCAGACCAGGACGCCTTCTCGCGCCACCTCAAAGACCTCGCGACCCTGCACAGCTTGAATCGTGGCCGGACTTATCTAGAGGGCATAAGCCCGATCCAGCAATACGCTCTCGACCAGCTAAACGCCGAGATGCTCAGGGACCACCCCACGGCCTCCACAGGGTGGTTGGGCAACCTCGAGATTGTGGTGCGCAGCCCCGTGATCTGGGGCTTATTCCCGGTACCCGGGCAGTTCGACACGTCTATATTCAGTCTGACCGAGCTGGCCCTGCAGAACCTGATCGCCCTGCCTCTGGGCGTCAAGACGCTGCGCCAGCGCAAGCAGGAACAGTTGCCTGACTGGCTGACCCTTGACTACCTGGAAGACTTGATCAGCCGTGTGGACATCGGCAACACCTACCCGACCCTGGTCAAGGAAACACTGCTGGACGATCCCCTGGAGGCCGCGCGCCGCCAGTTGCTCTACACCCAGCACTTGCGCATCCAACTGCCGATGCTGGCACTGCAATGCAAAATCCGCGACGAGGGTGGAATCAATGAACAGGGCTATCGGTATATCACCGCGTTGATGCAGGCTGCCCCCGCCGACCGCCAGGTGGAGGGCCAGATGATTGTCATCCGCCCGCTGGCCTTTGTGCCGAGCCTGCGGCTGGATACGACCCCGGACGTGGTCGCCAATATGTTCGTGATCGGCCCTCAGGACATGGACGCCGGCCCGTGCTTGCTCTACCGGCCGTTGCTCGATAAACCGCTGTCGCAATTTCCGTCGCCGAACAATCTGTTCTACGCCCTGCAACAGTCTGCAAACCTGCGCGACTCGGTACTGGCCTGGCTGCCCGATGCCAACCGCGATGACTACGCCCAGTTCGTGTTCCCCGGTGATCTGCCTTCGCCCTGGGCGGTACTCAAATTCATGGTGGACAGACCCAATGCCCTGGCAATGAGCGGGCCGGTGAAGTTGAGCCAGAACACAGTAGACGGCGATCTGTTCGCCACGTTGTATAACGCCAATGCCAACGCCCTGGTGACACTGGCTGACCGGCAATCGGTGTCCAATGCCGAGGCACGCTGGGCCACCTTCAAACGCGTCGGCTGGGCAGCCTTCAACGCCGTCCTGCCGTTTCTCGGGCGCACCGTGGGCACGGCGGCCTGGATCTGGCAGATCATGGATCAACTGCAAAACGTGGTCGACGCCCAGTCCCACCCCGAACAGGAGTCGCCCTGGGCCGCCCTCGCGGACCTGCTGCTGAATATCGGCATGGCCATCACCTTGCATTGTGTCACCCACCGTTCGCCAGGCCAGGCACAAAGAGGCAAGGCTTTACCGCCACCGCGCCCCCAACCGCCCACCCAACTGAAACCGGAGATCGTCAGTAAACTCGCGACGATCAGCTCCGACACGCTGGGCTCTCACGAGCGCCCCTTGCATATCAGCGGCGCGGTCAACCGCACGCCAGTGCGCCTGGCCACCGTGCTGGACAGTTTCAAAGTGACCAAACCCAGCGAGCTCGGTGAGATCAACGGCAGGGCAGGACCCCATCAGCATCTGTATCGCGGCGGCGAGCACTGGTACGCCCCCATGGGCGAGCGCTGGTTTCAGGTGCTGGTGGATGAAAACGACACCGTGTTGATCGTCGACCCCACTCGCCCCGAGCGCACCGGCCCACCCTTGATCCACAGCCGCAAGGGCGAATGGTTTGTGGATACGCGCCTGCGTCTACGAGGGGGCGGTCCCAAGATCATGAACGGTAAAACACGCGCGCTTGCGAAAAAGAGGGCTGATGAGCTGCGCAAGGAACTTGATCAATTTGAGAGCGGCAAAGCCACCGCGCAAAAGGCGCTGCAACTCGCTCGCCGTGAATACGACGACGCCCCTCCTGAATCGATCGAAACCTTGCGACGAACCTACATCCAGACCCTGGAGGACCAGCGCAAAGACTACGAGTCGGCACTGCAAAAGCTCAAAGAATTGAACGTTCACAACCCCAGCACGGACTACGCGCCAAAAGCCCTCAGCTACATCAAGGCCCAGACCAAACTGACTCAAGAGGCAATGCGCGACATCCTCACCCGCTTCCCCCCCAACAGGCAAACCGTACTGGAACAACTGGAACGCCAGACCGAGTCGCCGCAAGAGCGTGATATCAAGGCGTTTCGTGAGACACACGAGTTGACCAACAACTTGCTCACTCAAACTCAATACATGAATGGCCGCTTCGAGGAACTCAAACGCCTGGGTAAAACCGGTTCACTGCACCTGGCTGACCAGCAGGCAAAGATGCCCGTCTACTCCATCGACACCCTCAAGGCGTTTCGCGTGACACTCAGCCGCAACCTGTGCCTGCTTGAAGATACCCTCAGCACGGCGCCGGGTGCCTGGACGCAGATTGACGAGATCGTCAACACTGCCGACATCGCGATCCGGTGCCTGTACGACACGCTGGAAGAGATCAGCCAACGGCGCCTGGATGAACGCATTGATAGCCTGAGCAGCCTGATCGAGCAGTTTCAGATACTGGATGAACGCTTGCAGGATTTTCCCGTGGAATTCCCCGAACAAGCCATCACCGAGCCGTTGCTTGAGTTACGCAAGGAACTCACCGAATTCCAGCGGCACGCCGCCAGCAACCTCGGTCATCTGAGCCAAGAAAGAACGAATCTCAGAAGCCGCCCCACCCCACCGTCATCCCCGCTGCGTCCCCAAAAGCAATTTATCTACACGCGTTTCAGCGGCCTGTTGATCGGCAAGCCGCGCCTATCCGATGTCGGCCTGGAGACCGGCCTGGTGGATATTCTCTCGCCGCTGACCAATCAAGTCCTCGCGACCTACCATGAGAAAACTGACGGCGTCTGGGTCCGGCGCGAAAAAACCCCGCCCCCCTCGACCGAGTCCATTGCGTTGGACGTACAAACCAGTATCAATCAGGGCCAGGCCTTGCTCGATGAGTTGCCGTTGTTTCTCGCAAAGGCCCGTTCCCATGCCCTGTTCTCCGAACGCGCGCCGTTCGGCATCGAGTACTTGTATCACCAGCATGCTCAGCAACTGGAACACGCCAGCAGCACGATCGAACACGCCCTGACACAACACAACATCACCGAAAGCGATGGGCTGTCCGTCTCCGCCAGTACTGTGACCAAAGACCTCGATACGGCCCTCAAAGACCTCTACCAACAGAGCAATCAGTTGGTACAGCGCAGGCTCAAGCTGCATCCGCCGACCGTGTCCGGCGTCCAATGGCTTGAGCGGCATAAGGTCATCAGCATTAAAAAAGAAACCGTGAAACGTCGCAGGATCTCAAGGGACCCGAACGACTTCCTGGATGAGTACAGCATCACTGACCGCACCAACGGGACCGTATTGTGGTACGCACACTTCCATTACAGCGCCGACTGGACATCGGACAATGCTTATCAATCTGCTCGCCTGATAACCCCGGCAGAACGGTCGGCGGGAAACACAGCCAATCTACCCGCAGAGTTGACCCGCGCGGAAACCGTCGCGTTCTACCGCAGTGAGATCAGCGTGATGCAGGCCGAAAAACTGTTTTTCAATACATCGAAAACCAAGTCCGGCGATTGATCGACGCCACGGGGCGGCATGCAATTTGCTGCCCCTCTGCCACACCCTGGCGCCGGTTCCCCCATGCTGCATTCACACCTGACCACCCTTAACGCCGTATCCCTGGTCCTGGCCACCTTCAAGGACCAGGGCCTGGCGAGCGATGTATTGCTGGACGGAAGCGGCATTGGCGTAGCCGATCTGCGCCATGCTGACACGCGTATCACCACCTGCCAGGAAATGCGCGTGTGCGCCAATGCCGTGGCCCTGCGTCAAGACATCGGCCTGGAACTGGGCCAGCGCATGCATGTGTCCAGCTACGGTCTGCTCGGTTATGCGCTGCTCACCAGTGCCACCTTAGGTGACGCTTTGCGCCTGGCGCTGCGCTATCCGGCGCTGTTGGGAACACTTTTCGAGCTGAGCCTGGTGGAAGCTGGCGATCAGGTCTGGCTGACCGCCGGCGACTATCGGGAAGACCCGGCGCTGGCGGCGTTCAATGTGGAGTTTTGCCTGGTGTCGCTGAAGGTGATCTGCGATGACTTGCTCGGCTGCGCATTACCCCTGCGTGAGGCACGCTTCGACTACTCGGCGCCGGTTTATCACGCCCGTTACGCCGAGCGCTTCGACTGTCCGTTGCGTTTCGACGCCCCGGCCAATGGCTTTGCCTTCGATCAGGAGTGGCTTGCACGCCCCCTGCCCCTGGCCGACGCCATCACCCATCGGGCCATGGCCGAACGCTGCCGCAAACAAAATTCCGAGTTCACCGGACGTCAGGCCTGGCTCAATCGCGTACGCCAATTGCTGGCCGACCAACTGCACGCCGCACCGGGCCTTGATGGCTTGGCGGCGCAGATGAACTGTTCGGCGCGTACATTGCGTCGACACTTACAGGCTTTGGGTTGCAGCTATCAGCAACTGCTCGACGAGTTGCGCTTTGAGCAAGCCAAGCTGTGGCTGGCGCAAAACCAGATGCCGATCCATCAGATCGCCGAACAACTGGGCTTCAGCGAAACCGCCAGTTTTCGCCACGCGTTCGTGCGCTGGAGTGGGGTGGCGCCCAGCCTTATGCGCCATTAACGGGCGATTTCCGGTCAAAGCCATTGGCCACATTTATCCCCTTCTGGCCGCTCCTGCCGTTCTCATGACTGCTGCGTGAAGCAACACTGCAAGGCACAACAACGAGCCTGCGGGGAGTACCCATGCTGACGATCTACTCCGACGATCACCACCTGCACCACGGACGCTGCGAACTGATGGACGGGCAGTTGATGCCCTGCTTCGAAATGCCGTCCCGCGCCGACCATGTGCTGCAACGGGTCAAGGACCGCGACCTCGGCCCGGTGCAGGCGCCGCAGGACTTCGGCCTGGCGCCGCTGCAACGCATCCATAGCCGCGACTACCTCGACTTCTTCAAAGGTGCATGGGATCGCTGGACGGAATACGGCCAGGACGGCGACCTGTTGCCCTACACCTGGCCCGCCCGCACCCTGCGCCGCGTCTTGCCCACCAGCCTTCACGGCCAACTCGGTTACTACAGCTTCGACGGCGGCGCGCCGATCACCGCCGGCACCTGGCAAGCGGCATACAGCGCGGCGCAAGTGGCACTGACCGCACAGCAGGCGATCCAACAAGGCGCCCGCAGTGCCTTCGCGTTATGCCGCCCGCCGGGACATCACGCCGCCAGCGACTTGATGGGCGGCTATTGCTACCTCAACAACGCAGCCATCGCAGCTCAGGCGTTTCTCGACCAGGGCCACAAAAAGGTCGCAATCATCGACGTGGACTACCACCACGGCAACGGTACCCAATCGATCTTCTATGAACGCAGCGACGTGCTGTTCACGTCGATCCACGGTCACCCGGAGGCGGAGTTCCCGTTCTTCCTCGGCTATGCCGACGAGTTGGGCGAAGGCGCCGGGGCAGGGTTCAACTTCAACTATCCTTTGCCCGCAGGATCCGGTTGGGAGCAGTGGAGTGCAGCCCTCGAAGAAGCCTGCCAAGAGACCGAACGCTACGGCGCCGACATCATTGTGGTGTCCCTGGGCGTGGACACCTTCAAGGACGATCCCATTTCACAGTTCAAGCTCGACAGCCCGGATTACCTGGCCATGGGCCAACGCCTCGCCCGCCTGGGCAAACCGACGCTGTTCGTGATGGAAGGCGGCTACGCCGTCGAAGAAATCGGCATCAACGCCGTCAATGTGCTCGAAGGTTTCGAACAACAAGGAGCGACCCGATGAAGCTGCTCACTACCCTCGCCCTCTGCGCCACCGTCTTGAGCGGTGCCGTCCAGGCTGAAGAAAAAACCCTCAAGGTCTACAACTGGTTCGACTACATCACGCCCAAGGCGCTGGAAGATTTCAAGGCGCAGAACCCGAAGATCAAGCTGGTGTACGACATCTTCGACACCAACGAAGCGCTGGAAGCCAAGCTGCTCACCGGCAACTCCGGCTACGACGTGGTGGTGCCGTCCAACGTGTTCCTCGCCAAGCAGATCGAAGCCGGCGTGTTCCAGCCCCTGGACCGCAGCCAGTTGCCCAACTGGAACCACCTCGATCCCAAGCTGATGAAGCTGATCGAGGCCAACGACCCCGGCAACAAATTCGCCGTGCCCTACATGTACGGCACTATCCTGATCGGCTTCAACCCGGACAAGGTCAAGGCGGTGCTGGGACCAAACGCGCCGGTGGACAGCTGGGACCTGATCTTCAAGGAAGAAAACATCAGCAAGCTCAAGCAATGCGGCGTGGCCTTGCTCGATTCGCCATCGGAAATCCTGCCGCTGGCCTTGCAGCACCTGGGCCTGGATCCCAACAGCAGCAACCCCAAGGACTACGTCAAGGCTGAAGCGCTGTTGATGAAGATCCGGCCCTATATCACCTACTTCCATTCATCCAAATACATGGCCGATATCGCCAACGGCGACATCTGCGTGGCCGTGGGGTATTCCGGCAGCTTTTCCCAGGCAGCCAACCGCGCCAAGGAAGCCAAGAACGGCGTGACCGTCGACATGCGCCTGCCCAAGGAAGGCGCGCCGATCTGGTTCGACATGCTCGCCATCCCCAAGGGCGCGCAAAACCCGCAAGACGCCTACACCTTTATCAACTACCTGCTGCAACCCCAGGTGATTGCGCCGATCAGCGATTTTGTCGGCTACCCGAACCCTAACAAGGATGCGACCGAGCAAGTCGACCCGTCGATTCGCAACAACCCGAACCTGTACCCGACCGAGGCGGCGATGGCCACGCTGTACACCTTGAAGCCGCTGGGGCGTGATGCAGAGCGGGCCAGGACGCGCGCTTGGACCAAGATCAAATCGGGCACCTGATCAGCATTGCCAGGCCTGGCGCAGCCGCGCCAGCGCCGCAGCAATACCGGCTTCGGGCACGGCGGCAAAGCCCAGTACCAGGCCGGCGCGCTGATCCATCGGCGTGGTGGATTGCGTCAACCAGTAGCCGCTCAAGCCGTTGATCTCGACGTCGGCCGCATGGGCCTGGGCCAGTAGTTGTTGCTCGCGGGCCAGGCTGTCCACACGAACAGTCACATGCAGCCCGGCTGCGACATTGGGCAGCTCGCCAACCCCCTCCAGCCCGCTTGGCCAGCCGGCCAACAACGTATTGCGCCGACTCAGGGCAGCACGGCGCATGCGTCGGATGTGGCGTTGGAAGTGCCCGGCAGCCATGAACTCAGCCATCACCGCCTGGGTGCTGACCTCGGAGTGGCGCATGTCCACCGCGCGACGCCGGGCGAAGGCGTCTACCAGGCCCGGTGGCAATACCAGGTAACCCAGGCGCAATGCCGGAAACGCCACCTTGCCGAAAGTGCCCACATACAGCACTCGACCACTGCGATCCAAGGCTGCCAGCGGCGACAGCGGCGCACCGGTGTAGCGGTACTCGCCGTCGTAATCGTCCTCGATGATCCAGCCCTCCGTGCGTTCGGCCCAGGCCAGCAATTCCAGGCGCCGCGCCAGGCTCATCACCACGCCCATCGGGTACTGGTGCGAAGGCGTGACGTACGCCACGCGACAATCCTGCAAGCGGTTGAGTACCTGGCAATCAATGCCTTCGCCGTCCACCGGCACACCGTGCAATTGCCCGCCAGCCAGGGCGAACGCATGCCCTGCGGCGCGATAGCCGGGGTTTTCCACCGCCACCCCATCGCCGGGCTCCACCAGCAGCTGTGCACAAAGGCTGATCGCTTGCTGTGCGCCACTGGTGATCACTATTTGTTCAGCGGTGCATTGCATGCCCCGTGAGCTACGCAGGTAAGCGGCAATTAATCCGCGTAGGCGGCTGTCACCCGCCGGGTCGCCGTAGCACAGTTGCTCCAGGTCCGGCTTACGCCAGAAAGCCCCGTTCAGCTTGGCCCAGACTTCAAAGGGAAACAGATCGAACGCGGGTACGCCAACCCGGAAGGCCCTCGGAGGCCCCGAGGGCGGCATTGACAAGTGGTTGGTTTTTATCCGTGCCAAACCTGCACTGTGGATAACTTCGTCGTCCAAATCTTCAGGTAAATTTGCTAGCTTTGTGGATAAGGCTGGGGATAAGCCTGTTGAAAACCCTGTGGATACTTTTGTGGATAGTTTTTTGGTACTGGGTAATTGAGCGACATAAGTGCCGTCCCCTACCCGGCTCTCGATAAACCCTTCCGCGTACAGCTGATCGTAGGCACGCACCACACTGTTACGCGAGATCGACAGGGCCGACGCCAGATCGCGGCTGGCGGGCAGGCGCGTCCCACTGACCAATCGCCCATCCAGCACACGCTGGCGTAACGCTTCATACAGCTGGCGCGTCAGCCCCTGACGGCGATCCAGCTCGATACCGGCGGGATTGAACGACAACGGCGGCGTGATGGGCGACATATTGGACCTATGAAATTGGCGCTAGATGGCTCTTACAACAGACCATTAGCCTGCCTAGGATGCAGGCATTCGCCAAGGAATATTTCCATGTACACACCCCGCGCCTTTGCCCTTGAAGATTTGCCCGAATTACAGCAACTGATCCAGCACACCCGCCTGGCGCAGCTGGTGACGGTGGGTGAGCAAGGCCTGCTGGCCAGCCACTTGCCGCTGCTGCTCAATCCCGATGAAGGCGCCCACGGCACGCTCTACGGGCACCTGGCCAAGGCCAATCCACAGTGGAAGGACCTGCAAAACGGCGGCGAAGCCCTGGTGATCTTTGCCGGTGCCGAGGCTTACATCAGCCCGGCGTTTTACCCGGCCAAGGCCGAACACGGCAAAGTCGTGCCCACCTGGAACTACATCGCCGTGCATGCCTACGGCAAGGCAGAGGTGTTCAGCGATGCCGAGCGCCTGCTGGGCGTGGTCACCGCACTGACCGACCGCCATGAAGGCGGGCGTGACCAGCCTTGGAAAGTCAGCGACGCGCCGGCCGACTACATTGACGGCATGCTCAAGGCGATTGTCGGGTTTGCCCTGCCGATCGAGCGCCTGATCGGCAAACGCAAACTCAGCCAGAACCGCAGCCCGGCCGACATCGCCGGTGTCCGCGAAGGATTGGCTGCCAGCCAGGACGTACGCGACCAGACCCTCGCCCGCTTTATTCCCCAAGGAGTCCCAGAATGAGCCCGATCGATATCCGCCAGGTCACCGCCGCCGACCACGCCGCCTGGTTGCCGCTGTGGCAGGCGTACCTGAAGTTCTACAACACCGAGCTGCCGGACGCGGTCAGCCAAAGCACCTGGCAGCGCCTGATCAACGCCCATGAGCCGACCCATTCGGCGCTGGCGTGGCAGGATGGCAAGGCGGTGGGCATGGTCAACTTCATCTACCACCGCTCCAACTGGAGCATCGAAAATTCCTGCTACCTGCAGGATCTGCTGGTAGACCCGAGCCAACGCGGCACTGGCGTGGGCCGCAAGCTGATCGAGTTCGTCTACGCCACTGCCAAGGCCGACGGTTGCTGCAAGGTCCACTGGCTGACCCACGAGACCAACGCCACTGCGATCCAGCTGTACGAACGCATCGCCGAACGCCCGGGCTTCATCCAATTTCGCAAAGGTCTTTAAGGAGCACAGCATGTCCACTTCCCTCGCCGACTGGAAAGGCGTCCCGGCGCCGACCGTGCAACTGCTTGAAGGGCGCTTTATCCGCCTGGAAAAACTCGACCCGACGCGCCATGCTGATGACCTGTTCCAGGCTCTCCAGGGCCCCGGCGCCGACCCCAAGCTGTGGGACTACTTGCCTTACGGCCCCTTCCCCGAGCGCCGCGCATTCAATGACTGGCTGAACAACCACGCAACCCACAGTGACCCGTACTTTTTCAGCGTGATCGACCGCGCGACCGGCCAGGCCCAAGGCATCCTCAGCCTGATGTCTATCGTTCCCGCCCAGGGCCGTATCGAAATCGGCCACGTCACCTTCGGCGCACCGATGCAACGCTCACCGAAAAGCACCGAGGCAGTGTACTTGCTGGCCAAACATGCGTTCGACCAGGGTTATCGTCGCCTGGAGTGGAAGTGCAACAACGGCAACGCTCGCTCCAAGTACGCGGCCGAGCGCCTGGGGTTCAGTTTCGAGGGTGTGTTCCGCCAGCACATGGTGGTGAAGGGCAAGAACCGGGACACGGCGTGGTATTCGATCATCGACTCGGAATGGCCACCAATTGGGGCGGGATTTGAAGCCTGGTTGTTGCCAGACAACCTGAACGGTGATCGCCAGTTGAAGACGCTGCTGGAGTGTCGCACCGCGCCTATCTAACTACCACCGGCCCTACACAGGCTTTGCCTTAGGTTCTCCATGCAACGGCGCCTCGCACCGTCCTGACCATGGAGAAACGCATGAATGCCAAAACCTCTGCAGCGCCCTCGCTGCCAAGCCCAAAGCCGCTGTTGGAAAAAGCCCTGCTCACCCGCCTGACCGAGGATGGGCCGACCAGCAATGAAGTGGCCTCCCTCCTGCTGCGCAGCGAACTGAGCATCCTCTACCCCGACCTGAACCCAGACCTCGACCGAACCGTAGTGGGCACCCCCATCTGGACATTCGTCGACAACGAACTGACCTGTGTCGATATCCATTACACGCCCCTGACCCACGTCCTGGTGCGGCTGGCCCTGGAAAACACCAAGGCCAACTATTTACAGGGCGAGCACTTCCTCACTCAACAGCCCTCAGCGTCCGAGCCGATTCAATTGCCGGTGGACATCGAGCAGATCGCCACACTGCTCAATGAGTTGGCGTCGGTGTTTTTTGTCGCCTTCAAAGAGCAGCAATTGGCGTTCTGGAACGCCACAGGGGCTGGCCTGCCACGCTGGCAAGAACTGGCTGACGGGCTCGCCGCCGCGCTGAATATCCAGGAGGTCGAGGGCTGGAATGCCGATCACTGCGACATCGCGCGGGGGATCTCGATGTACCCCGACAAGCAGCAACGATTTAGACACCGGCCCGACCTGACGAACATCCAGGTGTGTTTGCTCGACATTGACAGCCCCAACGATAAAAACCTGAAACATCTCATGCTGGCGGGCACAGCCATCGTGCAAGGCACCTTCAAACACACCGACATCCTGATGATGTACACCCTCGAATACGGTTATGAAACCTTCCCCTCTTTTCAAGACTTGGCGACCGCTGCGCAGTCCAGGCTCAGCGCTGCAATGAGCGCCCTGCCCTTGACCATGCGCCTGGTCGAACCTGAGGGTCATTTTTTCGATCACATGGCCTGGGCCCTCATCGCCACCCAGCTCACCGCGATCGACACCGATAGTTTCAACAACCTGGTGAGCACTGCGCCTCAACCGCAGCCACCCTCCAATACCACAGAGCCTTTGGAGCTCGACCCGGATGCAAAACGCCTGAACATGCTAGACGGTGCAATCCCCCACTGGCTGCTCAATGCCTCACCGCACGATTTGAGCGACTACAGCCAGCACATGCTGGACCTGAGCACGCTGTACAACGACGTGCCCGCCGACCTGTTCCAGCTGCAACCCATCAAAGCCTTCGCTCAGGAGAAAATGCGCAACGCCATCCTTGCCGATAACCACCCTGGCGTCGACACACTGCCACTCGATGAGATACAGATCATCCGCACGGAAAGTCTCGCGGTGGGGCCTTTCACCCTGGCTAATCCACTGGAAAGCTACCCGCAGACCCTGGGCGAGTATGCCCTCAGCAACACGCCGCCGTACCTCGCAACCGTGAGCTTCAAAAGCGGGCGAACTGTGCCTGACTGGCTCACGGACAACTACTTGACGAAAATTTCAGAACAGGTCGACATCGGCCAGGTGTATCCAAAACTCATTCAAGACAAACTGATTGACGATCCACTCGAAGCCCCACGGCAACAACGGTTTTACATCCAGCAATTGCGATCGCTGCTGCCACTGCTGGCGCTGGAATGCAAACTCACCCACACCGGCAATGTCGACGAGCAGGGCTGTCGCTTCATCAATGAGCTGGTCACCCCAACGCCCAACACGCCAGACCCTATCGTTATCTGCCCCTTGTCGATACGCCCCAGCCTTCGCATCAGCCAGACTTTCGATGAGGTCCTCAACATCTACATTATCGGCCCCCGCTCGCTACAACACGGCCCGTGCCTGTTGTATCGCCCGTTGCTCGAAAACCCATTGATACAGTTCCCTTCCCTGCAAAACCTCAAGTATGAGTTGCACCAGCCCGGCGAGATCAGAGACTCCATTCTGGCGTGGCTGCCGAACCGGAGTTTGAGCTTCAACTACGCCCATTACGTGTTCCCAACCGGTCTGACCTCAGCCTTCCTGATTTCACAACTGGCGAATACACCGTTGAAGCTATTTGAATGGGGTGGCACCCCTGTGTTTTCCAAAACTGAGCTGACCGGGGATATTTTTGCCGCGTTGTTTGCGGCCAACGCGAAGGCCATGGCGCAGCTGGCGGATCGTGAGTCGCTGTCCAACGCAGAGCGGCGCTGGGCATTGCTGGAAGACAGCGCGTGGGCCATCTTCAATGCCGCTTCAAGCTTCCTGAATGGCTACGTCGCCACGGCGGTGTGGGTCTGGCAAATCTTCAATCAACTCCAGCAAGTGCTCGATACGCCGGCGCAAAGCAATGATTTGATCAAATGGCAGCGCTTGGGCGACGTGCTGATGGCATTGGCCATCGTGATCACCCACAAGGCCGGGCCACTGCGCAGGGGCAAAGCCCAATCTGCAGGCCTTCGTGGTTCCAGCCCCCCTTTGCCTGCGCCGCCGCAGCTACGTGCCCTTGCTTCAGACAGCCGCGCGCTGCCCCACCGCCAGTTCTCGATATTGGCGGTCGAAGGCACCGTGCCGCGCCGCACGCCGACGCAGTGGGGTAGCTACCTGGACGCGTTCAAGGTCGAGGCCCCCGACCTGCGCGACTATGCCCAGCCCCAACAACGCCCGCCGCTCTACGACGTGGGGCAAAACACCTATGCCCAAGTGGATCAGCGCTGGTTCCAGGTGGTGGGTGATGAAGATGCCAATATTCACATTCTCGACCCGCACAACCCTGCGCTTACCGGTCCCTGCCTGGCCAAGACGTCGATGGGAACCTGGCGCATCAACACCGACCTGCGCCTGCTGCGCAGCAACGAGAGCTTGAAAAGCAAGTTGAAGGCCTCGCGGATGCTCAGGGCGCAAAAACTCCTGCCACTGGAGCAACAACGGGAAGCGCTGGAGCAACATGAAAAAGTCCTGAAAGGCGAGATGCATACGCTGCTCAAGTCCCCTACCACGCAGACCCTGTTGGACCAGAGTTTGTCCAAGGCCCAGGAGCTGATCGACAATCGCGAGGCGTCGTTGAAGCTGCTCGATCAGTGGAGGAGTGCAGGCGGCACCCTCGGGTATGAAGACAAGCTGCTCCGGCTGTACAAAAGCTTCAACACCTACCTGATGACCTGGACCGCATTCAAACATGTCGCCTATAACACCGCCGTTGAGCGCATCCTCAAAAACCGCGAATCCGAAGACGTGACCACTCGCCAGCAACTCCCGGCAGACATCCACCTGGCGGTGGAAATGGGCCGGCAAATAGACACCAAACTCAACGCTCTGGCGGGCGCCAAACACGCACTGTCCGGCATGGGCTCGGCCGGTGCCATGGACGCCCGGCAAATCGGAATTTCGGAGCGATTTCACACCCGCTGGGAACTGAAAACCAACGAAATCGCCAGCGCCGCCGAACTGTGTATAAGTGAGCAAGCCGCTCAAGACATGGCCCAGGCGCGCAATGCCGTCTACGCGGTAGTGGAGCGCGCTACAGCGGCCAGTAGAAACATGACGCAACTGTTAAAGGACGACCCCCAAGAGGCTCAGTTGGAAACCCTGAGTGACATGGTCGAGGCATTCCAGAGTGTGCGCAATCGAATAGAGGAACTACCCGACGAGTTTCCAGAACGCGTCAACCTCCATGCCCTTGCGGACCTGAAAAGCGTCGTCAACGAATTTCTTCTATTGGCCCAGAGCAATATCGGCACCCGGCTTCAGCAGGCCGCCCCTTCAGCGCGCGCACCTGCCAAGCCCTCGACGTCCAGGCCGCACATAAAAGCCAGGGTCATCAAAAAGCGTCCGCGGGATCAGCCCAAAGAACCGCAGGATGTGCCCAAACAGGCGCCTTTGACGCTGATCCCGCCGTTGAAGAAACAGGCACCAAAACCCACGAACGACTATATCGACATCACCAGCCAAGGGCTCCAACTGACCGGGGAGCTGGACGGTTTTATCAGCGAGACGAAAAGGAGCGCTCTGAAGCCGTTTCGGATACCGGCAGACATGCAGGACATCTTCGATCAGCAAGCATTGAAGATGGAGCAGACGCTCCAGACATTCGAACCGCTGCACGCGCTGGCCAAGCAGGCAGGCAACGCCCTCCCGGTCGCCAGCCTGAGTGGAGACCTGCGTGACGGCGCAGCCCGATTGCGCCGAGAGGGCATCCACATCAGAGCCACGCTGCTCAAGCTGCGCAAACCCCAACAAGGCTACTTTCTATGGCTGCTGGAGAACGATCAGGTCCGGGTCACGCGCAGTCAAGCGGGCAGAATCAAGACCACACAGTTCAACGACTACTTCCAGGAGTACTTCATTCTTGATTCAGCCAACAGCGACCAGCCGTTATGGCTGGCGCACTTTCACTACCCCACCCTCAAGACACCGGCCAATATGTTCGCGGCGGCCCATCTTAAAGTCGACGAAACCTACCTGAGGCAACTGTCAGCCGATAAACAGTCAACGCTCAATACCCGAACCGCGCTGGATAATCTTCTACGCAAGCTCAGCGATCCAGTCGCGCTTGCTGCTTTTTTGCGGTTTGAAGAGCGGCGCCGATGAGAGTCAGTCAATTTCGGCGCACCTTAACCACCCCCATCTGCAAGCCGAAAGGACGCAACACCGCGTTTAAGGCTGACGTATAAACGCAATAAAATGCATATCCGTATTTTAAGCTGAGCTTTATTTCTTCCTCCAACAACGACCACTCCCGCAAATCACGGGCCAATGACCTGACAGTTATCCCCCCGCCAGCTCGATAAATTCCCGGCCTCATCCATAAGAGGTCGGGAAGTCATGCCCATAGCACCCCGCAGAATCGCGCTCTATATCAGCCTTGCCGTTGCCACCAGCCTTCCACTCGCCCAAGCCAGAGGCGACATCGAGTACATGCCGTATTGGTATCAACCCTACGACGCGCTTGATGATGAGTGGTCCTATTTACCCGAGACTGAAGGCGTTCCCATCGATGGCCATTTCACTCGGCAAGCCACCTCCTACAACGGCTTGCAGGTGGCGAATGTGCTGGAGCCCGCACTGACTCGCCTGCTGGAGTCAGGGAAGCTGAGTTCCGAGCAGATTAAGGCCCTGGAAAAACTCAACGCCGAACTCGCGCAGAAACCCGGCGCATTCGGCGCGGCGCTTGAGCAACTGGCCGGCAGCCAGAACGCCAACCTGGCGGCGGCCACCCAAAGCACCACCCAGCAATTGAGCAACCGAGTGCTGTCGACCCTGCGTGAATTGCCCACCAACACTGACAGCCACTTCTGGGTGAAAAACCTCGGCAGCGAAGGTGGCCTCAATAGCCAACGCGGCACTGCCGGCCTGAATACTGCCAACCAGGGCATTCTGATGGGTGCAGATTGGTCGGTCGACCACGCCTGGCGCGTCGGCGTGCTGGGGGCAAAATCCACTAGTCGCTTCGACACGCAGCGCTTCAGCGCAGACCTGGACAGCTGGCACCTGGGCGGTTATGCGGTGCGCCAGGACGGGCCATTGGCGCTGCGCCTGGGGGCGATCTACAGCAGCCATGCCGGAAAGAACCTGCGCGGAATCGAGATCCTGGATTACAAGGACACGCTCAAGGGCCGCTACAACGCCAACAGTCAGAATGTCTTCGGCGAAGCGGGCTATCAACTGGGCAATGACGGCTTCAGTGTCGAACCGTTTGCCGGCCTCGGCTACCAGCGCTACAGCCGTGACAGCTTCAAGGAGCAAGGCGGCCCCGCCGCGCTGAACGTCGAGGCGCAAACCCAGCAGAACCTCAGCAGCACCCTTGGCCTGCGCCTGGCCACGGTGTTTCGCTTCGATAACCAGATGAGCCTTACGCCCCACTTGAGTACGAGCTGGAAACACCTCTATGGCGACGTCGACAGCCAGGTGCGCCAGTCCTTTCGCCAGCGTGGCATTGACGGCTTCACTGTTCAGGGCGCGTCCCTCGACCGCAATAGCCTGGGCCTGCAGGCCGGACTCGATCTGGCACTGTCGACAAACCACACCGTCGGCCTGGCCTACAGCGCAGAAAACGGCACCCACAGCAGCAACCAGGGCCTGATAGGCCAATGGCGGATGCAGTTCTGATCAAATCACAGGCGAAAAAAAAGGGGAGCACCTGCCCCCCCGAGGATTAAACGGTCACCTCGAAGGCTGGATCAGCCTTCGATTTCAATCAGGATCTCGCCAGGGTTGACCCGGTCGCCTTTAGCCACATGAACGGCGGTCACCTTGCCGGCAATGGCTGCCTGCACTTCGGTTTCCATCTTCATGGCTTCGGTGATCAGCACGGCTTGGCCGGCCTTGACCACGTCGCCTTCCTTGACCAGCACGTCGACGATGTTGCCCGGCATGGCAGTGCTGACATGACCCGGCGCAGTGGCGTGCTTGCGGTTGCTGCTGCCACCGCTGACAAACTCGTTGAGCGGTTCGAACACCACTTCTTCCGGCATGCCGTCGATGGACAGGTAGAAGTGACGCTTGCCTTCAGCCTTCACGCCGACACCGGTGATGTCCACGCGATAGCTTTCGCCGTGCACGTCGATGACGAACTCGGTCGGCACGCCTTCACCACCGGCACGGGCCACGCCGCCGGCTTCTGGGATGGGCAGCAACACTTCCGGCGCCAGGGTGCCGGCATCGCGTTCTTCGAGGAACTTGCGCCCGATGTCCGGGAACATGGCGTAGGTCAGCACGTCTTCTTCGGACTTGGCCAACGCACCGATTTCGCCGCGCAGCTTAGTCATTTCCGGCTTGAGCAAATCAGCCGGGCGCACGTCGATCACCTCTTCGCTGCCGATGGCCTGGCGACGCAACTTCTCGTTCACGGTGCCAGGCGCCTTGCCGTAGCCGCCTTGCAGGTAGAGCTTCACTTCGTTGGTGATGGTCTTGTAGCGCTCGCCGGCCAGCACGTTGAAGAACGCCTGGGTGCCGACAATCTGCGAGGTCGGCGTCACCAGCGGTGGGAAGCCGAGGTCTTCACGCACGCGCGGGATTTCGGCCAGCACTTCGCTCATACGGTTGAGGGCGCCCTGCTCTTTCAACTGGTTGGCCAGGTTGGAAATCATCCCGCCCGGCACCTGATTGACTTGCACACGGGTATCGACAGCGGTGAATTCGCTTTCGAACTGGTGGTATTTCTTACGCACGGCGTAGAAGTACAGGCCGATTTCCTGCAGCAGTTCCAGGCTCAGGCCGGTGTCGAACTCGCTGCCTTTAAGGGCAGCGACCATCGACTCGGTCCCTGGGTGGCTGGTGCCCCAGGCGAAGCTGGAAATGGCGGTGTCGATGTGGTCGGCACCGTTTTCGATGGCCTTGAGTTGGCACATCGCGGCTAAACCAGCGGTGTCATGGGAGTGGATGAAGATCGGCAGCGTCTGCTCGGCTTTCAGCGCCTTGACCAGTTCGCCGGTGGCGTACGGCGTCAGCAGACCGGCCATGTCCTTGATTGCGATCGAGTCGCAACCCATGGCTTCCAGTTGCTTGGCCTGGGCCACGAAGGCTTCGACGGTGTGTACCGGGCTGGTGGTGTAGGCGATGGTGCCTTGGGCATGTTTACCGGCAGCTTTTACCGCTTCGATAGCCACGCGCAGGTTACGCACGTCATTCATGGCATCGAAGATACGGAACACGTCGATACCGTTGACGGCAGCCTTGGCCACGAATGCCCTGACCACGTCGTCGCTGTAGTGGCGGTAGCCCAGCAGGTTCTGACCACGCAGCAGCATTTGCAGGCGCGTGTTGGGCAACGCGGCGCGCAGTTTGCGCAGGCGCTCCCACGGGTCTTCTTTCAGGAAGCGTACGCAGGCGTCGAAGGTCGCGCCGCCCCAGACTTCCAGGGACCAGTAGCCGACTTTGTCGAGCTTGTCGCAGATCGGCAGCATGTCGTCGGTGCGCATGCGAGTCGCCAGCAGCGATTGGTGGGCGTCGCGCAGGATGGTGTCGGTGACAAAGATTTTCTTGGACATTGTTGTATTCCTCACAGGCCTGCGTGGGCGGCGATGGCGGCGGCGATGGCCAGGGCCAGCTCTTCGGGTTTGCGCTTGATCGAGTAGTTGGTCAGCTCAGGGTGGGCTTCAACGAAGCTGGTGTTGAACTGGCCGCTGCGGAATTCCGGGTTGCGCAGGATTTCCTGGTAATAGGCGGCGGTGGTCTTCACGCCTTGCAGGCGCATGTCGTCCAGGGCGCGCAGGCCGCGGTCCATGGCTTCTTCCCAGGTCAACGCCCACACCACCAGTTTCAGGCACATGGAGTCGTAGAACGGCGGGATGGTGTAGCCGGTGTAGATCGCCGTGTCGGTGCGCACGCCGGGGCCGCCGGGTGCGTAGTAACGGGTGATCTTGCCGAAGCTTGGGAGGAAGTTGTTCTTCGGGTCTTCGGCGTTGATGCGGAACTGCAACGCGAAACCACGGTGCTGGATGTCTTCCTGTTTCACCGACAGCGGCAGGCCCGAGGCGATGCGGATCTGCTCACGGACGATGTCGATCCCGGTGATTTCTTCGGTGATGGTGTGTTCCACCTGCACCCGGGTGTTCATCTCCATGAAGTACACCTCGCCCTCGGCGAGCAGGAACTCCACGGTGCCGGCGTTCTCGTAGCCCACCGCCTTGGCGGCGCGCACTGACAGGTCGCCGATGTAGGCGCGCTGTTCCGGCGTCAGTTGCGGGCTTGGAGCGATTTCGATGAGCTTCTGGTTACGACGCTGGATCGAGCAATCGCGCTCGAACAGGTGCACCACGTTGCCAAAGCTGTCACCGAGGATCTGTGCCTCGATGTGCTTGGGATTGACGATGCACTTTTCCAGGAACACTTCCGCCGAACCGAAGGCCTTGGTGGCTTCGGAGATAACGCGGGGGAAGGCTTGTTCAAGTTCTTCGCGGCTGTTGCAGCGACGGATACCACGGCCGCCGCCACCCGAAGTGGCCTTGAGCATCACCGGATAACCGATGCGGTCGCCTTCGGTGAGGGCCTCATGGATATCCGCGACGTTGCCTTCGGTGCCCGGCGTGACCGGCACACCGGCCTTGATCATGCTGCGGCGCGCTTCGGTCTTGTCGCCCATACGGCGGATCACTTCAGCGGACGGGCCGATGAATTTGATCCCACGTTCGGCGCAGATATCCGCCAGTTCGGCGTTTTCCGACAGGAAGCCGTAGCCGGGGTGCAACGCATCACAACCCGTTTCCACCGCCAGGTTCACCAGCTTGCGCGGGTTCAGGTAGCCGGCCAGGGGCTCGGCACCAATGCTGTGGGCTTCGTCGGCACGCTTGACGTGCAACGCGTGGCGGTCGGCATCGGAGTAGACCGCGACCGAGCGAATGCCCATCTCGGCGCAGGCACGCACGATGCGTACGGCAATTTCACCACGGTTGGCGATCAGGATCTTTTTTATCACTTGGAAATTCCCTTGAGCCGATTGCTGCGTTCTTCGACCCGCTGGATCCGGGTCGGCGCGTGACCAAATGTTTCATGACAGTCGCGAGACACACACTAAGCCCGCCGAGGGATTAACAAAAATCAATAATTATTGGGTCGCGCATAAGTAAAGACTTATAGTTGAAGTCATCAGGTTTCGCGGGAACGTGCAAAAAATGCGTAAGTCATTGATGCGTATGACATTGCGTCAATTGCAGATCTTCAATGAAGTGTGCGATTTGCGCTCCTACAGCCGTGCCGCCGAGGAAATGTCCCTCACACAACCGGCCGTTAGCCTACAAATTCGCCAGCTGGAAGAGCTGATCGGGCAGCCACTGTTCGATTATGTCGGCAAAAAGCTCTACATGACTGAGGCCGCCGAGGCCCTACAGCGCGCCAGTCGCGATATCTTCGGGCGCCTGGAAAACCTCGATATGCAGTTGTCGGACATGCAGGGTTCGCTGCAAGGCCAGTTGAAGCTGGCGATTGAATCCAGCGCTAAATACTTCGTGCCACACCTGTTTGCCGCCTTCAAGCGCCAACATCCCGAGGTGCAGTTACACCTCACGGTGGTGAACCGCGCCCAGGTGATTCGCCGGCTTTCCGACAACCGCGATGATTTGGTGATCATGTCCATGGTGCCCCAAGACATGGGCCTGGAATTCCTGCCATTCCTCAACAATCCGATCGTCGCGGTGGCACCGCCCGATCACCCGCTGAGCCTGCAAGGGCCGCTGCGGCTGCAGGACCTGGAACCCTACACGCTGCTGCTGCGCGAACCGGGTTCCGGTACGCGACTGGCGTGCGAAGAGTATTTCAAGGAAAAACGCGTGCACTTCACCCAGACGGTGGAAGTGGCATCGGCCGAGGCGCAGCGCGAGTGTGTCTGCGCGGGGTTGGGCGTGGCGCTGCTGACGCGTCACGCGGTCAACATGGAACTGGCCACCGGCGGGCTCAAGGAGCTGCCGGTGGAAGAACTGCCGCTGTACCGCAGTTGGTGCCTGGTGCAGGCCAAAGCCAAGCGCCTGTCACCGGTGGCCCATGCGTTCCTGGGCTTTATCCGCAGCGAGCGGGTGCAGATCAGCGCGTTGGCTGAGCGTTTCGCTGGGCAGCCGCGGGTGCCTGCCAGTGGAGTTCCGGGTAGTCACTGATGCTCTGGAGCAATTGGCGCTCCTCGCAACGGTCTTCGATTGCGCGACGGAACGCCATGCGGCGTTGGTCTTCCTGCTGACGACGGGTTTTGACGGAGCTGTTGCTGTCTTCGTAGGGCCGGGCCATTTGGAGTCTCCCAATGCGAGTACGGGGAGTTCAGGATGGCCCTGGGCGATGACGGTTTGGCGGCGCGGGGATTACAAACTGATGAAACTTTGATCAATCATCCAATGCTTTGACGGACTTGGGCGACAACCGCAGGCTGCGCAAGCTGCGCTTCACGCTCTTGAGGTGGTTGACCAGGCTCGGCCCGCGCGCCATGGCCACGCCCATCGCCAGCACGTCGATCACCACCAGGTGGGCGATGCGCGAAGTCAGCGGCGTGTAGATCTCGGTGTCTTCATGCACGTCAATCGCCAGGTTGACCGTGGACAGCTCCGCCAATGGCGTCTGGCTCGGGCACAAGGTGATCAGCGAAGCGCCGCTTTCACGCACCAGGTTGGCGGTGATCAGCAAGTCCTTGGAGCGGCCCGACTGGGAAATGCAGATTGCCACATCCGTAGGCTTCAAGGTCACCGCCGACATGGCCTGCATGTGCGGGTCGCTGTAGGCCGCGGCGGTGAGCAGCAAACGGAAGAATTTGTGCTGGGCGTCGGCCGCCACCGCGCCCGAAGCACCAAAACCATAGAACTCGACACGCTGGGCCTGGGACATGGCGGTCACGGCCTTTTGCAACTCCACCGGGTCGAGCTTCTCGCGCACTTCCATCAGGGTATGCAGGGTGGTGTCGAAGATCTTCAGGCTGTAGTCGGCGACGGAGTCGTCTTCATGGATCGCGAATTGACCGAAGCTGGCACCAGCGGCCAGGCTTTGCGCCAGCTTGAGTTTCAAGTCCTGGAACCCGGAGCAACCGATGGCGCGGCAGAAGCGCACGATGGTCGGCTCGCTGATGCCCACGCTGTGCGCCAGGTCGGCCATGGAACTGTGCATCACAGCCGCAGGGTCAAGCAGCACGTGATCGGCAACCTTGAGTTCCGATTTGCGTAACAGGTGGCGCGACTGGGCGATATGTTGCAACAGGTTCAAAGGGCAGGACTCTTGTTATGGGCAGGGCCAGGGATGTAGCAAGCTTGTAGTTATACTACAAGAATTGTCGTTTTGCCCGTCCGACGCATCACTAAATCGCCCTGCTCCCCTTTGAATCTAAGGGCGGCCAAGTTGTAGCCACAGGGGCGCCCCAGGCATCACTAGGGAAAATCTGCATTTTTCCGTAACAAATCTGCCAGCCCTTCGGCCTGCATCGGCCGACTGATCAAGTAGCCCTGTACCTCATCACAACGCTCACCGCGCAGGAAGTCCAACTGCTGCTGATCTTCCACACCTTCGGCCACCACCTTGAGCGCAAGGCCGTGGGCCATAGCGATAATGGCGCGGGTGATGGCGGCGTCTTCACGCCCCTGGCCCAACCCACGGATGAAGGTCTGGTCGATCTTCACGTAGTCCACGGGGATGCGCTTGAGGTAGCTCAGGGACGAATAACCCGTGCCGAAATCGTCGATCGCCAGCTTCACGCCCAGGTCCCGCAGTTGCTGGAAAGTGGCGATGATGTGTTCGACGCTGTCGAGCAATTGGCTTTCGGTCAGCTCCAGCTCCAGGTATTGCGGGTCCAGCCCGGTTTCTTCGAGTACCTGGCGCACCAGGCTGACCAACTTGCCCTGGCGCAGTTGATGCACCGAAAGGTTCACCGATACGCGGATCGGCGCCAGCCCCTGGCGCTGCCATTCACACGCCTGCCAGCAGGCCTCGCGCAGCACGAATTCGCCGAGCGGCACGATCAGGCCGGTCTCTTCGGCCAGGCCGATAAAGTCCCCCGGCGGCACCATGCCCCACTGTGGATGGTCCCAGCGGATCAGCGCTTCGGCGGCATTCAGCTTGCCGGTGGCCAGGCACAGTTTCGGTTGGTAGAACACCGTGAGCTGGCGCTCTTCGATAGCCTTGCGCAGATGATTTTCCAGCTGCAATCGCTCCAGCGTGCTGGCTTGCAGACTGTCGGTGTAGAACTGGAAATTATTGCCGCCCAGGTGCTTGGCATGTTGCATGGCCATGTTGGATTGGCTGACCAATGCGGAAATTTCCCGCGCGTTGTCCGGCAACAAGCTGACGCCCATGGAGGCACTCACCACCAGCTCATGCCCTTCCACCGTCACCGGCACCCGCAATTTCGCCAGCAACCGCGTGGCGACCCGCGCCAGGCTCGACAGGTTGCCGTAGGCGTCGAACAACACGGCAAATTCGTCGCCGGACAGACGCGCGATGGTGTCCGCCTCAGGTAACGCGTTGATCAGGCGGCGCGCCATTTTTTGCAGCAACTGGTCGGCGACTTCATGGCCAAGGCTGTCATTGAGCAGCTTGAAACGGTCGAGATTGATGTGCAGCAACGCCAGGCTGCGACCGCCCTGGCGTACTCGCTGATGGGCCTCGCGCAGCCGTTCGCGGAACAGCGAGCGGTTGGCCAGGCCGGTCAGCTCGTCGTAATGGGTGAGGTAACGCATGCGCTCTTCCGACTCACGCCGTGCCGAAAGATCGGCGAAGAAGCCCACGATATGGCTGACTTTTCCCCGGATATCGCGCACTACATTCAATTGCAGCCACTGCGGGTACAGCTCGCCGTTCTTGCGCGTCTCCACCAGCTCACCCTGCCAGGTGCCGTGGCTGAGCAATGCTTGGCGGATCACCGGGAAGTGCCGGCGAGCATCACGACTGCTGGGCAGTTCGACCACATTGCGGCCGATCATGTCGTCGGTTTCAAAGCCGGTGACACGGCTGAACGCCTGGTTGACGGCAATCAGCTTGTAGTCCGGGTCAAGGATCACGATGCCTTCGCTGGCGGCCTCGAATACCGTCGAGGCCAAACGCTGCTGTTCTTCCAGGGCCTTGCCGGCAGTGATATCGCGGCGTGTACCGAGCATGCGCGTCACCCGCCCACTGGGCGCGCGCTCTACGGCGCGGCCACGGTCTTCGATCCACACCCAGTGCCCATCGCCGTGGCGCACGCGGTATTCCACCAGGTAGTCCTCGCTACGGCCCTTGAGGTGTTCCACCAAGGCACGCTTGAGCAGTGGCAGGTCTTCGGGATGCAGGCGTGGCTTGAGGTGGCTGAGCATCGCCGTGACGTATTCCGGCTCCAGGCCGAACAGTTCCTTGAGCTGGGTGTGATGGACTTCGTCGGTTTGCAGGTTCCAGTCCCACAGGCCCAGTTCACTGGCTTGCAACGCCATGGCCAGGCGCGCTTCGCTTTTATTCAGGGCCAGGCTGGCGGCGTCCAGCTCCTGGCTGCGTTGCGCCACGCGGTCTTGCAGACCAATCTGGGCTTCGCGCAGCTCTTGCTCGACCTGACGACGTTGTTCAACTTCGCGCACCAGCTCCTGATTGAGTTGCTCGCTGCGCTGCTGCGCCTGCTGCAGATGCTCGATCAACGCCTGGTTCTGAAAACGGCGCAGCAGCCCGCGCTGGATCAGGCGATTGACCTGCCACGCCACCAGGCTCAAGGACGCCAACAGGATCAGGCCGAGTACACCCCAACCGCGCTGCTGCGGGTCGCCGGTCCAGAACAGGTAGAGGATGGCCGGCACCAGGCACGGCAAGGCAAACGACAAAAACGCTGGCAGGCTCACGGCATAGGCCACGCTGGCCGACAGCGTCGCTGCGCCGATCAGGCCGAACACCCAGGCTTGTTGCATGAAGCTGTCGACCGGCACCAGCGCGATGGCGGCCGTGGCCAGGGTCAAGCCGCTGACGGCCGAGCCGAGCATGAACATCCGCCGCCACACCGGCTGGGCCTGGCGACTGGGCATGGCCGAATCGAACGCCGCCACCTGGATCACGCGCATCGCCACCAGGGCCAGCAGCCAGACCAGCCAGATGCTGTCCAGCAGGTATTGCTTGGGGTTCCACAACAGCCAGGCGCAGACCAGGCCATTGACCAGCATCAACAGGGTCGGCAGCAGCGAGCCTTGATACAGCAGGCGCGTGCGCTCAACCGCCATCTCCGTGGCGTAGTGTTTGCGAAGAACCTGCGCGGGCGCCGCCGAGGGGCCGAGCAGGTCGGTGCTGAGGGTCATAGGCAGTGTTCTTATAATGGTGAGCCCGAAACGTCGACGGAGCATACACAAGCAAGCGCCTGGGCCAAACTGCTCTGCGTCATAAAAACCGCACGGTCATGCAGCGCAAACTTCCGGGCCAGACGTCTTGAGCGAGACGCTGCGCGGGCTGTGGCCATTGACCGACCGGTCATCACCCTGGCGGTTTTGTGTCGACCACCCGGCATTGGTATTTGCCCCACTCCCCCGGGCACCCTAGAATGCGCCGATGCGCGATGATCTCTCCCTTTTGCTGAACTCCCTCAACGATGCCCAACGCCAGGCCGTAGCAGCCCCCGTTGGCCGTCAGTTGGTCCTGGCCGGTGCTGGCTCCGGTAAAACCCGAGTGCTGGTGCACCGTATCGCCTGGTTGATCCAGGTCGAAAACGCGTCCCCGCATTCCATCCTGTCGGTGACCTTCACCAACAAGGCCGCTGCCGAGATGCGCCACCGCATCGAGCAGTTGATGGGCATCAGCCCGGCCGGCATGTGGGTCGGCACCTTCCACGGCCTGGCGCACCGCCTGTTGCGGGCGCACTGGCAGGAGGCGGGTTTGGCCCAGACCTTCCAGATCCTCGACAGCGATGACCAGCAACGCTTGGTCAAGCGGGTGATACGCGAGCTGGGCCTCGACGAACAACGTTGGCCGGCGCGCCAGGCGCAATGGTTCATCAACGGCCAGAAAGACGAAGGCCTGCGCCCGCAACATATCCAGGCCAGCGGCGATCTGTTCCTGGCGACCATGCGCAGCATCTATGAGGCCTACGAGGCCGCCTGCGCACGCGCCGGGGTCATCGACTTCTCCGAGCTGCTGCTGCGCGCCCTCGACCTGTGGCGCGACAATCCAGGTCTGTTGGCCCATTACCAGAAGCGCTTCCGCCACATCCTGGTGGACGAGTTCCAGGACACCAACGCCGTGCAGTACGCCTGGTTGCGCCTGCTGGCCAAGGGCGGCGACAGCCTGATGGTAGTGGGCGACGACGACCAGTCGATCTACGGCTGGCGTGGCGCGAAAATCGAGAACATCTACCAGTATTCCGAAGATTTCCCGGACGCGGTGACCATCCGCCTGGAACAGAACTACCGCTCCACCGCCGGGATCCTCAAGGCCGCCAACGCCTTGATCGCCAACAACACCGGGCGCCTGGGCAAAGAGCTGTGGACCGACGGCGGCGAAGGCGAGGCGATCAACCTGTACGCCGCGTTCAACGAGCACGATGAAGCACGCTACGTGGTGGAAACCATCGAAAGCGCGCTGAAAACCGGCCTGGCGCGCAGCGACATCGCGATCCTGTACCGCTCCAACGCCCAATCGCGGGTCCTGGAAGAAGCCTTGTTGCGCGAACGCATCCCGTACCGCATCTATGGTGGCCAGCGCTTCTTCGAGCGTGCCGAAATCAAGAACGCCATGGCCTACCTGCGTTTGCTGGAAGGTCGCGGCAACGATGCGGCACTGGAGCGGGTGATCAACATCCCGGCGCGTGGTATCGGCGAGAAAACCGTCGAGGCGATTCGCGACCACGCGCGTCATGCCGATGTGTCGATGTGGGAAGCCATGCGCTTGCTCATCGTCAATAAAGGCCTGACTGGCCGCGCAGCCGGTGCTTTGGGCGTGTTTGTCGAGCTGATCGAGAACCTGGCGGCCAAGTGCGCGGAAATGCCATTGCACCTGATGACCCAGACGGTGATCGAACAGTCCGGGCTGATCGCCTACCATGAGGCGGAAAAAGGCGAGAAAGGCCAGGCCCGGGTAGAAAACCTTGAGGAACTGGTGAGCGCCGCCCGTGCGTTCGAAAACACCGAGGAAGACGAAGAGCTGACCCCGCTGGCCGCGTTCCTCGGCCATGCGTCGCTGGAAGCCGGTGACACCCAGGCGGATGAGCATGAAGACAGCATCCAGCTGATGACCTTGCACAGCGCCAAGGGTCTGGAATTCCCCTACGTGTTCCTGGTGGGCATGGAAGAAGGCCTGTTCCCGCACAAGATGAGCCTGGAAGAACCCGGCCGCCTTGAGGAAGAACGCCGCCTGGCGTACGTGGGCATCACGCGCGCCATGCAGAACCTGGTGATGACCTACGCCGAGACCCGACGCCTGTACGGCAGCGAGACCTACAACAAGGTGTCGCGCTTCGTACGTGAAGTACCGAAGGGCCTGATCCAGGAAGTGCGCTTGTCCAACAGCGTCAGTCGCCCGTTCGGCGGCGGGCAGCAGCAGAACTCCAGCAGTATGTTCGCGGGCTCCGAGATTCCGGAAACTCAGTTCAGCCTTGGCCAGCAGGTCAGGCATTCGGTGTTCGGCGAAGGCGTGATCCTCAACTTCGAAGGCGCTGGTGCACAGGCCCGGGTGCAGGTGAACTTCGCCGAAGGCAGCAAGTGGCTGATGATGGGCTACGCGAAGCTTGAAGCTATTTGACGCCCCCTCCCTGTAGGAGCCCTGCTTCTGTGGCGAGGGAGCTTGCTCCCGCTGGCGTGCGTAGCGCGCCCTTTTTTGGGGCTGCTACGCAGCCCAACGGGAGCAAGCTCCCTCGCCACAGGAAACAATGCGTTACATGAAGGTTGATGGCCCGCCATTGTTTTTCACCCGCTCGGGCCAATATCAGTAATAAGTCCTACAGACCATTCTGAATCGGTCCTACGCAAAAGCCCGAAACATTATGTCGCTAGCCACTGCCTCTACACCTGTGCAACATGGCGCGCGTGCAATCCACAAATGGGAATTCCCTTTATGAAACGTTTTCTTAGCATCGCCATGGCGTTGTGCATCGGCCTGACGATGAGCATCGACGCCAACGCCAAACGCTTCGGTGGCGGCAAAAGTTCCGGTGCAGCACCGACTCACCAGACCAGCCAAATGGCTCCATCCGCCGGTGGCATGGGCGGTGCAGCCGCGACCGCAGGCGCAGCCGGTGCTGCTGGCGCCGCTGCCAAGGCCGGCGGTGCTTCGCGCTGGTTGGGCCCTCTGGCCGGTATCGCTGCCGGTGGCCTGCTCGCTTCCATGTTCATGGGCGGCGGCTTCCAAGGCATGCAGATCTTCGACATGCTGATCCTGGCGGTCATCGCCTTTGTGATCTTCCGCTTTATCGCCGCCCGTCGCCGCAAGCAGCAGGAGCACCTGGCTCCAGCCGGCGCGCCGATGCAGCGTGAAGTGTTCGAGCAAAAACCTGCCATGGGTTCGATCTTCGGCGGTTCGGCAGCCCCTGCTGCAGCCCGCCCGGTGATCAACGCGCCGGCCTGGTTCAACGAAGAGCGTTTCATCGAAGCGGCTCGCAGCCACTTCCAGTCCCTGCAGCAGCACTGGGACGCCAACGAAATGGACAAGATCGCCGAGTTCGTGACCCCGCAACTGCTGGAGTTCCTCAAGCGCGAACGCGCCGAGATTGGCGATGCATTCCAGTCGACTTACATCGACGACCTGCGCGTGCAGTTGGACGGTGTTGATGATCGCGCCGACAAGACCATCGCCACCCTGACCTTCAGCGGTGTGTCGAAGACCTCGCGTTTCGACCAGGGCGAAGTGTTCAGCGAAAGCTGGAACATGGAACGTCCACAAGGCGACAACCAGCCTTGGCTGGTCGCCGGTATCCGCCAGAACGGCTGATCCCTGCACGCTTGAGCAAGCAGTTACAAAAAACCCCGGACTTGTCCGGGGTTTTCTATTTCACGGTTGCACTTATAGCGAGCTACTGTATAAAACGCCCCTATAAACCGCGCCATCTAGCAAGAGGATCCCGGCCGTGGAAGAAATCATCGAACAATTGCGTGAAGCCAACGAACCGGTCCCGGTTCCTTTGGAGCTGCCTGACGAAGACCAACTGGTGGAAATCGAGGAACAACTGTTCATCGATATCCCGTTTGTCTTCCGTGAATTTTTGCTGACCGTCAGCGACGTGGTGTATGGCAGCCTGGAGCCGGTGACCGTCACCGACCCTCAGTCCCATACCTACTTGCCCGACGTGGCTGCCAATGCCTGGGATGCCGGTGTTGATCGCAGCATGATCCCGATCTGCCAGGACGGTGACGACTACTACTGCGTTGAGGAAGACGGCACTGTGGTGCTGTGGTCTGGCGAAGAAGAACTCGTTACCGAAGAAACCTGGGAATCGGTGTGGCACTGGGCGCGGGACGTCTGGCTGGAAAGCTGAGCCCACACCCAGGCGCTTAGTGCTCGGGCGTATCCTTGTGGTTATCCAGCGTCTCCAGCAAGGCGACCTGCATCCGCGTATGCACGCGGATGAACCACCGCCAGAGCACGGCCGCCACCGCCGCCGTGACCACAGCGATCAGCACCAGCAACTTGTTGGTCGGCAGAATACTGGCCGACAAGGCTGCCAATAGCAGGAAGATCACCAGCAGCGACAGGATCGGGATCAGCTCCGCAATCACCCGCCGTACGCGCTGGGTATGCCGCCCGGCCATTTCGGGCTTCACGCTCATCTCCGCCAACAGCATCGACAGCGCCTTGAGCTTGCGATACGCCGCAATCAGGAAGGGCAGCGACAGCAACAACGCCCCGCCCCAGATCAATGCCTTCTGCCAGCTCGGATCGCTGATCCAGCCTTCCAGATACCCACCAATACGCGCCGCGAAAAAGCTGCCGGCGAAGAAGATCGCCACCACTAGCGCCAGGTTCACCCCGACTTGCAGGATGATCTTGCGGATCATCGACGCCAGCATTGCGCCTTCACCTTGAGGCTGGATACTGCGCAGCCATTCGCCGTACATGCCGAACACCCGGCTCATTCGCTTGGGCATGACCGCTGCAATCTTCAAGGACAATGGGTCGGCACCGCGAATCAGATAGGGCGTGAGCAGTGTGGTAATGGCTGAAACCGCCACGGCGACGGGGTAGAGGAAATCACTGGTCACCTGCAACGTCATCCCCAACGCCGCGATGATGAAGGAAAATTCGCCAATCTGTGACAGCCCCATGCCCACGCGCAGTGAGGTACGGCCGTCATTGCCGGCGATAAACGCCCCCAAGCCACAGGACAGCATCTTGCCCAACACCACCGCCACGGTGATCACCGCAATCGGCCACGCGTATTGCAGCAGGATCTGCGGGTCGATCATCAAGCCGATAGCCACGAAGAAGATGGCGCTGAACATGTCGCGAACCGGCTCGATCAGGCGCTCGATCTTAATCAACTGACGGGATTCGGCCATGATCGCGCCGATCAGGAACGCGCCCAGCACCATGCTGTACTCCAGCTTGACCACCAGCAGGCAGAAACCGAAACACAGGCCCAGTACGGTGATCAGCAGCATCTCGTTGCTTTCGAACTTGGCCACATAGGCCAGCAAACGTGGCACCAGCAAAATGCCGATGACCAGCGCGACGATCATGAACAACGACAGCTTGCCGACCGTGGAAAACACCTCGCCGGAGCTGACCGTGCCACTGACGGCAATGCTCGACAGCAAGGCGATGATGCCGATGCCGAGGATGTCCTCGACAATCAGCACGCCGAAAATCAGCTGGGCGAAGCGCTGGTTCTTCATCTTCAGGTCATTGAGCGCCTTGACGATGATGGTGGTGGAGGAAATCGCCAGGATCGCGCCGAGGAACAGCGAGTCCATGGTGTTCCAGTCGAACCAGCGGCCGATCTCGTAGCCGATCCAGATCATCAGGATGATTTCCAGGAAGGCCGCGATGAACGCTGTGGCGCCGACCTTGAACAGCTTGCGCAGGCTGAACTCCAGGCCCAGGCAGAACATCAGGAAGATCACCCCCAGCTCGGCGAGGGTCTTGATGGTGTCTTCGTCGTGGATCAGGCCGAACGGCGGGGTGTGCGGGCCGATAATGAACCCGGCGACGATGTAGCCCAGCACCACCGGCTGCTTGAGGCGGTGAAACAGGATGGTGACAACCCCTGCCACCAGCATGATCACGGCCAAGTCCTGGATAAAGCTGATGGCGTGCATGGCGAGGGGCTCCTTGAGGGTACTGGCGCTTTTCCCACTTCCGCCCGCGCCTTTGAAATGTCGCAAAGGGCGAAAGGAAAAGTCTGCCTGGATCGTAAGAAATGCCCTGAGATGGGCTTTTGAAGGTTAACACCGCGACTTCCGGCAGAAAGCCGGTGCAATATATGGAAACAGATCGGTACACGCGTGACGGCAAGCCGACCACCGGCGTCCCGTTAAGGAAGGCGCAGCAAAGATTCCAGCACCCGCAGAGGTGCCCCCCAACCAATGCCTACAACCCGTGAGTGTGCTATGGAACCCGGAAACGCCCAGCTGTCGATGACGGTATTGATGACCCCCGATATGGCCAACTTCTCAGGCAATGTCCACGGCGGCACCCTGCTCAAGTACCTCGACGAAGTGGCCTACGCCTGCGCAAGCCGTTATGCCGGCCGTTATGTCGTGACGCTGTCGGTGGACCAGGTGATTTTCCGCGAGCCGATTCATGTCGGCGAGCTGGTGACCTTCCTCGCGTCGGTCAACTACACCGGCAACACCTCGATGGAGGTGGGCATCAAGGTGGTGACCGAGAACATCCGCGAACGCTCGGTGCGCCACACCAACAGCTGCTTCTTCACCATGGTGGCCGTGGACGACCAGCGCAAACCGGCCGCCGTGCCGCCGCTGCAGCCGCAAAACAGCGAAGACAAGCGCCGGTTCGTGCAGGCACAGCAGCGCCGGCAGATCCGTCAGGAGCTGGAAAAGCGCTATCAGGAAATCAAAGCCGACGCGTAATCACAGGCCGATCGGCGTCGCCTCGAACCGCACGCGGGGATGGGCGATACGGTCCTGAGCACGCACCAGCTCCAGTTCATAACTGGCGCAGGCCTGGGTTTCCAGCAGCACTTCATGCACGGCTGCGGCAGTGAACTCGAACGCTGCCAACAGGCTGTCGCCCAACAGCACCCGCGCCAGGAACAGCCCCGAGGTCAGGTCGCCCACGCCCACGGGCTGACGTGGAAACGCCAGCAGTGGCCGGCGCAGGTGCCAGCTGCCCTCGGCGGTCACCAGCAGCATCTCGAAACCGTCCGGCAGCTTGCCGGGGTAATCCAGGTGCTTGACCAACACCGCCTTCGGCCCGCGTGCCAGCAACGCCTTGGCCATGGCCAGGCAGTCGAATAGCGATTGCGGCTTGCGCCCGGCAAAGCTGTCCAGTTCCAGCTGGTTGGGACACAGGAAGTCAGCCATGGCCGCGGCTTCGTCCAGCAGGAAATCGCTGACTTCCTGGGGCACGATGCAGCCCTTTTCCGGATGGCCCATCACCGGGTCGCACAAATACAGGGCCTTGGGGTTGATGGCCTTGATGCGCGCCACACCGCTGAGAATCGCCCGCCCCTGGTCCGCACTGCCCAGGTAGCCGGACAGCACGGCGTCGCAGTTGCCCAGCTCGCCGATCGCGGCGATGCCTTCCACCAGCGCCGGAATTTGCTGCGGCGCCAACACTTCGCCCGCCCATTGGCCATACTGGGTGTGGTTGGAGAACTGCACCGTGTTCAACGGCCAGACGTTCACCCCGACGCGCTGCATGGGGAATACGGCGGCGCTGTTTCCGGCGTGGCCAAAGACCACATGAGACTGGATCGCAAGCAGATGAGGTGTGCGTTTCATGCGCGGGATTTCCGTAAAGCCATTGAAATTCTGGCCGCGCAGTATGCGACTAAACGCAGCCTGTACGACAGACCGGCGACACAGTTAAGCTGCTCTCACTTTGTTGGAGTCTTTCGCATGCTGACCCTGGGAAACATCTTCGTGTTGATGCTGCTGGCGACCGGTGCCGCCTGGGTGTGGCACAACCACGGCCTGCGCGAGCGGGCGCTGGAGCGGGTCAAGCAGCATTGCGCCAAGCTCGACATCGAACTGCTGGACGGCGCGGTGGCGCTCAAGCGTATCGGGTTTGTGAAGGATGCCAACGGTCGGCGGCGCTTGGCGCGTATCTACAACTTTGAATTTACCGTGACCGGCGAAACCCGCCATCCGGGAACCATCACCCAATTCGGCACCCACAGTGCGCAGATCGAACTGGCGCCCTACCCGTTCGAGATCAAGACGCCGCTGCCCAGCGCCGAAGTGATCGAGCTGAGCCAGTGGCGCCAGGACCACGCCAAGAACCGTCAGTAGCGACAGGCCTTTAGTGCGGCCTGCAAGGCGGCCACGTCCTGTGGCTCGCTGAAAATCAATTCGATACGTGAATCGCGGCGCCATTCGCTGGCCTGCCAAGCCAGCGCGCTGTTATCCACCGCGTTGGTCGAAACCCACCCTTCGGCGCTGTGGATAACCAGTTTGGCGCGGCGCCATTCAAGGCTCGTCAGCCACTGGTCGACGCGGCGCGTATCGAACTGCTGGCTCGGGTGCCAGCGCCATCCGATGCTCCAACCACCTTCTTGGGTCTGACTCAGACAGATCGGTTGAGCCGGATCGCTCCACAACGCCGGCATTTGCGCGAGGCCTTCGGGCAGTTCGATGTTATCCACAGCGGCTGAAGCGTGCGCGTTCAGGCCAGGTAATTGTTGCAAGGGCAATTGCGCCTGGCGGGTCCAGTAGAGCGGGCATTCGGGCAACTGCCGTTCGATTGCTCGGCGCTGCCCGGCGTCCAACCCTTCATCTTTGTTCAACACCAGCAACCCGGCACTCGTCAGAGCCTCTTGCTGCGCTGGCGGCAATGGTTTTCCTGCTGCCAGTGCCTGGGCATCCAGCACCAGCACACAGGGCTGGACGGCCAGCACGCCCTGCCATGGTGCCTGCCGCAACTGCTTGAGCAACTGCGCCGGATGGCCCAGGCCCGACGGTTCGATGAACAGCCGGTCGGGCTTGGCCTTACGCAACAGACGACCCAGTCCTACCTGGAACGGTGCACCATTCACACAACACAGACAGCCCCCGGCGACTTCGCCCAGGGCAATGCCGTCGTCATCCTGGGTGAGCAAGGCGGCGTCCAGGCCGATCTGCCCGAACTCGTTGATCAGCACGGCCCAGCGCTCGTTGGCCGGGCGCTGGGCGAGCAGGTGCTGGATAAGGCTGGTCTTGCCGGCGCCCAAGGGCCCGGCAATCACGTGGGTGGGAATGTTCTGCAGCATGAGGGGCATCGTTCGGACCGTGTAGAGCGTTTGATCCTACGCGGTTATGCGAGCCAATCCAGTGTCAGGATCAATCGGCGCTCATCTGTCTTGAGTGCCGGGGAACGGTGGATCAAACCGTGATTCTCATTACCATGCCATTTGGTGCCCTTGAGCAGGGCGACTTCGCCGCAGTGAATCTGTTCGACACGCTCGGTGGCCTCGGCCTCCGGCTGGCTCAGCCTGTGCCGGTCCATCACGCCTTCGCGCAACCACTGGCTGCCGACCCCCGCATAGGTGGTGATCAGCCGCACTGGCACATGGTCGACGTGAAAACGTGGGCACATCGCCTTATCCAGCAACCGCAAACGCACGCCAATACGCTTGGCGCCCAGCAGGCAGGCGAATGCGCTGACCAGCCACGACACATCCGCGATAAAGCCTTCGTAGCCTTCCAGATCACGGCAGCTGGACGCCAATCCCTGCAAGTTCGGCTCGGCGTCTTCGTTGTTGAGCTCGATCACCATGGCATCGGCCAACGGCTCGTTGAGCGCCACCAGCAAGGCGCCGAACTCGGCGATGTGCAACGGCAACTGCCGCTCCCACACGGCCAGGTTGACGCCATCTTCCAGGATGTCGGACAGCGCCAGCGGGGTTTCGCCACGAGTCTGGCGAATCACGGGACGCAGGGGAATCACCGGGGCCAGCATCAGGCGTCTGCCTCCTCATACCAAGGGCCAAAGGGATCGGCCAGCAGGCGCCAACCGTCGACGCCCTGGGCCATTTCTTCATCGTTGAGCAGGCACGCGTCCAGCTCGGCACGCAGCAGGGTGAAGTCAATGTTCTGCCCGATAAACACCAGTTCCTGGCGGCAATCACCGGTGCTCAGTTGCCAGTTGCCCATGATCGCCGCGATGCTTTCTTCGTCCTGAGGCCACTGGCTTTTTGGCACAAAGCGCCACCAGCGCCCGGCAAAACCATGGCGCATCAAACCGCCGGCCTGGGACCAACTGCCCGCATCCTGGTGTTTGCTGGCCAGCCAGAAAAAACCTTTGGAGCGCAGCAGTTTGCCGTTGACCCACGGGCGGTCGATGAAGTCGAAGAAACGCTGGGGATGGAAGGGACGGCGCGCACGGTAAGCGGTGGAAGCAATACCGTATTCCTCGGTTTCCGGCACGTGTTCACCGCGCAGTTCCTGCAGCCAGCCTGGGGCTTGGGCGGCGCGTTCAAAGTCGAAACGGCCGGTATTGAGGATCTTGTTCAGCGGCACTTCGCCCATGACCATCGGGATGATTTCCGCCTGGGCATTGAGGCGCTCAAGGATCGCCATCAACTCTTCGCGTTCGCGGCTGCTGATCAGGTCGATCTTGCTGATGAGGATCACGTCGGCAAATTCGATCTGCTCGATCAGCAGGTCGGTGATGGAGCGCTCGTCTTCTTCACCGAGGGTTTCACCCCGCGACGCCAGGCTTTCGGCCGCCTGGTAGTCGAGCAGGAAGTTCATGCCGTCGACCACGGTGACCATGGTGTCCAGGCGCGCGATGTCGGCCAGGCTTTGCTCGTTTTCGTCGCGGAAGGTGAAGGTTTCGGCCACAGGCAAGGGTTCGGAGATGCCGGTGGACTCGATCAGCAGGTAATCGAAACGACCTTCCTTGGCCAGTTTTCCCACTTCCAGCAGCAGGTCTTCGCGCAAAGTGCAGCAGATGCAGCCGTTGCTCATCTCCACCAGTTTTTCTTCGGCGCGGTTGAGCGTGACGTCGCGCTGGACTTCACTGCCGTCGATGTTGATTTCGCTCATGTCGTTGACGATCACCGCCACCCGCAGGTTTTCGCGGTTGCGCAGGACGTAGTTGAGCAGCGTGCTTTTACCGGCGCCGAGAAAGCCGGACAACACAGTAACGGGGAGACGATTGGGCATCAGGTATTCCTCATCAGGGTTGGCCGGTCAAATCGCCCGTTTATGGCGTTCGCGCAGCTCTTCACGTTCTTTGGCTTCGATACACAGGGTGGCGGTAGGACGCAGCAACAAGCGCTGTAGGCCGATGGGCTCGCCGGTTTCGCGGCACCAGCCGTATTCGCCGCGCGCCAGCAAGTCGAGGGCATCGTCGATCTTGTCCAACAGCTTCTTTTCCCGCTCCAGCAGGCGCAGTTGCCATTGGCGCTGTTCTTCGGCGCTGCCGACATCGGCAGGGTCGCTGTTGGTTTCCTGCTCGCGCAGTACCAGGAACTCGGCGTCGATGCGGGCTTGCAGCTCATTGCGCTGGGCCAGCAGCAACTCACGGAAGAACCCTTGCTGGGCTTCATTCATGTAGTCGGCGCAAGGCTGGGCAAGGAGGTCTTGTTCGGTCATGGGGAGCGGTTCACGGATCAGGCTGTGCTTTAATGTTATAGTATAACAATGCAAATAAGCCAATCCCCTCTTGCTCGCCACGACGAAGGGCGCAATGCTTGAACACTCCCCAGCCTTGAGAAACCCGATGAGATACCTGGTGTGCGCCCTGTTATTGGTTGCCGTGGGACCTGCGTGCGCCCAGGCGCCAAGCCTGCTGGCCAACTGCACGCGCAGCGCCAATCTGCTCGCTTGCGTTGACCCCTCAGGCAACGCCTACAGCGTGGCGACGGTCGGCAGCACCACGTATTTGCGCGGGTACGAGGTGATCGGCAAACGCTATTGGGCACAAACCAACAGCCGCTACGGGCAGCTGACGTTCTTTACCGGGTTGGCGTCGGACGGTGAGGCGTGGGTCGGCTACACGCGGCGCGTGGGCTGGACCACCCTCAACCGGTTTTCCAGTTCGGGTGGCGCCAGCGCCAAATTCACCTGTAGCCGTATAACCGGCTGTTAAACCTGACCGTTCTTCTGTTCCTGCACCCACGCCATGTAACTGTTCATGGGTGGGTTCTTCTGGAAGTATTTTTTCAGGCCTTCGAACAGACCGTCGGCAACCGCCTGTTGATGCCGCGCAGTGACCAGCCGCGCACTGTCCCGTGCGTTGGAAATAAACCCGGTTTCCACCAGGATCGACGGCACGTCCGGTGACTTGAGCACCGCAAATCCGGCTTGTTCCACGCGCTTCTGATGCAGGCTGGTGATGCCTTCCAGGCTGCCCAGGATCGAGCTGCCCAGTTGCAGGCTGGACGCGATGGTGGCGTTCATCGACATATCCAGGATTACCCCGGCGAGCATCGGGTCCTTGTCTTTCAGATTGAGCAGGCTGGTGGCGCCGAGCAGATCGGCGCCGTTTTCCCGTTGCGCCATGAATCGCGCCGTGGCGGAAGTGGCGCCGCCTTCGGACAGGGCATACACCGAGGCGCCCGAAGCGGTGATGCGTGGCGCCGCGTCCGCATGCACCGAGATAAACATGTCGGCATTGTGCTTGTGGGCGATTTCCACGCGCTTGCGCAGCGGCACGAAGAAATCGTCGTTGCGCACCAACTTCACGTCGAAGCCTTTCTCGCGTTTCAAGCGTTTAGCCAGCAGTTGGGCAATGGACAGCACCACATCTTTTTCGCGCTGGCCTTTGGAACCGACAGCGCCTGGATCCTTGCCGCCATGGCCGGGGTCGACCACCACAATGATGTCGCGCTTGGGGTGAGCCTTGTCCACCAGTGGCTTTGGCTCGGCCGCAATCTGGCGAGGCGCCTGGGTGGCGCTGGTCAGGTCCAGTACCAGTCGATGGCCTTGGCCATCCTGGGGCGGCAATAGAAAGCTGTTGAGCTGCATCGGTGCGGCCAGGTCCAGCACGATGCGCGTGTCGCCTTTGCCGAAATGCCCGGAACGAATCGAGGTGATCCCGCTGTTCTTCAGCGCCAACTGAGAGAAATCACCACTGAGCCCGGCGCCGCTCAAGTCGATGATCAAGCGCTCCGGCGCGCTCAAGGTGAAGGTCTTGTATTGCACCGGACCGCTGAGGTCGAACACCAGGCGCAGCTTGTCGTCCGAGCGCCACAGGCGGGCGTTGCTGATCTGCGTGGCGTGGGCGGCAAACGGCAAGGTGAACAGCGGGCTGGCCAGAAGCAGGTTTAGGAGCTGACGTCTGTGCATGAAAAATACCGCAAATAAAGGAGCGTCCCTACTCGACATGACTGAAAAAAGGCTGGAGCAGAAAAATCATCGTCGACTCAATAGTTATAATATAACATGTCTTTTTATTTCCAACGATGGACCTGCTCATGAATGCGCTGACTCTGCCGGATATCGCCGCGCAGGCTTCACGCCAAGCCTTGCCACTCGACTGGGTGGGCATGTGCGGCATCGCCCTACCCATCCTCATCGACGGCCGGCGCCTGACCGCCACCGCCGATGCCGGCGTGAGCCTGGACGATGGCGCCGCCCGTGGCATTCATATGTCACGCCTGTACCTGGCCCTGGAGATGCTCGACCAGCAACCGCTTACGCCCGCACTTCTGCGTAATGTACTGCAGCGTTTTCTCGACAGTCATGAAGGTTTATCTAATAACGCCTACCTGCGTATCCACACCGATTTGCTGCTCAAACGCCCGGCGCTGGTCAGCCCGCTGGCCGGTTGGAAAGGCTACCCGGTGAGCATCGAAGCGCGTCTGGAAAACCAGATGTTCCACGTGGAACTAAAAATTGACGTTACTTACTCCTCGACCTGTCCCTGCTCCGCTGCCCTCGCCAGGCAGTTGATTCAGCAACAATTTCTCGACGACTTCGCCAACACCCCGCTGCAGCATGAAGACGTATTGACCTGGCTCGGCAGCGCCAACGGCATCGTCGCCACGCCTCACAGCCAGCGCAGCAGTGCGCAATTGCATGTCGAGCTGCAAGGCGAGCAACTGCCACTGACAGACTTAATCGACACCGTCGAAGCCGCCCTCGGCACCGCCGTACAAACCGCCGTAAAACGGGCGGACGAACAAGCCTTCGCCCTGGCCAACGGGCAGAACCTGATGTTCTGCGAAGACGCCGCCCGCCGCCTGAACCTCGCCTTGAAACGCTCGGATGCCGTCAAAGCCTTCCACCTGAAAGTGGTCCATGCCGAAAGCCTGCACGCGCACGATGCCGTGGCTGAAAGCCGCTGGACGAGACACCCTGCATGATCACCTGCACCGCTTTACGCTGGGGCGCACCCGGCCAGCCGCTGACGCCCGCCATCGACCTCACCCTGGAAAAAGGCAGCCTCACCGGCATCATCGGCGCCAACGGCACCGGTAAAAGCAGCCTGCTTAAAGTCATCGCCGGCCTGCAGAAACCCCTGGCGGGTAAAGTCACGGTGGATGTTCCACGCCGTGGCGGGCTGTCGTTTCTGCCCCAGCAGCAACACCTGGACCGCCAGTTTCCCATCAGCCTGCAAGAGCTGGTCGCCGCCGGTTTCTGGGGTACGCAACTGTCCCCGCAAGCGCGCAGTCAGCGGCTTGAAGCAGTACTGGAAGACTGGTGCCTCAGCGGCCTTGAGCATCGCCCGTTGATGGCACTGTCCGGTGGCGAGCTGCAACGCGCCCTGCTCGCCCGCATGAGCCTGGCCGAAGCGCCGGTGCTGCTGCTTGACGAGCCCCACGCCGCCCTCGATGAAGAAGGCCAGGCGCTGTGCTGGAAACACATCCACGCCTGGCATGAGCAAGGCCGCACGCTGATCGTGGTCTGCCATGACCTCGCCTCCGTGCGCCACCACACCCAACAGGTGGTGCAGATCAAAAGCACCGGCTGCGTGTTCGGCCCGAGCAAAGAGCTGATCCGCCCGCAGCCACAGATGCAGGTGGCCTGATGCATTTCGCCGCCCACCTGTGGATGCCCTTCGTCGACTTCGTCTTTATGCGCCGCGCCCTCATCGGCGGATTGGTGCTCGCCTGCAGCACCGCGCCGCTGGGCGTGTTCCTGATCCTGCGGCGCATGAGCCTGATCGGTGACGCTGTCGCCCACGGCATCCTGCCCGGCGCAGCCCTTGGCTTCTGGTTCGCCGGCCTCAGCCTGCCCGCCCTGACCATCGGCGGCCTCGGCGCGGGCCTGAGCATGGCTGGCCTGTCCGCCTGGATCACCCGCCGCACCGGCCTGCGCGAAGACGCCAGCCTCGCCGCCATCTACCCCATCTCCCTGGCCGCGGGAGTGCTGATCCTCGGCATCGCCGGCAAACGCCTCGACCTGCTGCACCTGCTGTTTGGCTCCGCCCTGGCGGTGGACGAAACCACCCTCACCGGCATGCTGTGGGTGTCCAGCTTCAGCCTGATTGCCATGGCCGTGATCTACAAACCGCTGCTGCTGGACACCCTCGACCCGTTGTTCCTGCAAACCGTCAGCCGTCTCGGCCCGCTGGCCCACGGCTTGTTTCTGACCTTGGTGGTGCTGAACCTGGTCATTGGCTTCCAGGCCATCGGCGCCTTGATGGTGGTGGGCCTGATGATGTTGCCGGCCATCGCTTCACGTTTCTGGAGCCGGCGCCTGCCGGTGTTGATCGCGGTATCGGCAGTGCTGGGATGCCTGTCGGTGTGGCTGGGTTTGTTGCTGTCGTTCTACTACTCGTTGCCCAGCGGCCCGGCCATCGTGCTGGTGGCGGGCGCCGGGTATCTGCTGTCCGTGGTCTTTGGTCCGGTGCACGGCTTGCTGCGCCGCCCGCCTTTGCTGTCATCCCAATGAGGTGTTTCCCGATGCGCGCTCTACTCGTGCTGTTCAGTCTCGTCCTGTCGTTGTCGACGGCCCAGGCCGCCGACAAGCTTCAGGTGGTTACCAGCTTCAGCATCCTCGATGACATTACTCACCAGATTGGTGGTGATCACATCCAGATCAGCAACATGGTCGGCCCCGACGCCGACGCCCACACCTACGAGCCTACCCCGGACGATGCCAAGGCCCTGCTCAAGGCCAAGGTGATCATCAAGAACGGCCTGGGCTTCGAACCCTGGCTGGACCGCCTGGTGACCAGCACCGAAACCAAAGCCACGGTGGTGACCGCCAGCAAAGGCGTGATCTCCCACACCATGGAAGAGGACGGCGAAACCATCCCCGACCCGCACGCCTGGCACAACCTGGCCAACGCCGAAATCTACGTGAACAACATCACCAAGGCGCTGATCGCTGCCGACCCGGCCAACAAAGCCGACTACCAGCACAACAGCCAAACCTACCTGAAAGAAATCTATCGCCTGCTGGCCGAAGCCAAGACCAAGTTCGGCGCACTGCCCGCTGGTAACCGCCGCATCGTTACCTCCCACGACGCCTTCGGCTACCTGGGCCAGGCTTATGGCATCGAGTTCCTCGCGCCACAAGGCTTGTCTACCGAACGCGAGCCGTCCGCCGCCGAAGTGGCTGCGCTGATCACTCAGATCCGCAAAGACAAAGTCAAAGCCGTGTTCATGGAAAACATCAAGGATTCGCGCCTGCTCAAGCAGATCGCTGACGAAAGCGGTGCGCAGATCGGCGGCACGCTGTACTCCGACGCCCTTGCCGCAGAAGGCCCGGCCAGCACCTTTACCGGGCTGTTCGAATACAACCTCAACACGCTGTGCGCGGCTCTGGGCAAGCCATGACCCTGAGCATGCTCGATCTGGAAGGGGCTGCCGTCGGCAGCCGCTTTCCACTCGGACCCGTGCTCGATGCCCTGCCATGGAACAGCGATGGCCTGATCGCCGCCATCGCCCAGCAACACGGCAGCGGCGAGGTGTTGATGCTGGCCTGGATGAACCGCCAGGCCCTCAAGGAAACCCTGGGCACCGGGCAGGTCTGCTACTGGTCGCGCTCACGCCAGCAGTTGTGGCGCAAAGGCGAAAGCTCTGGTCACTGGCAACAGCTGGTAGAAGCACGCCTGGATTGCGACGGCGACGCGGTCCTGCTGATCGTCGACCAGCAAGGCCCGGCCTGCCACACCGGACGGCCGACCTGCTTCTACAACGCCATCGACGGCGACTACGTCCACATCATTACGGAGCCCTTAGCATGATCCGCAAAAACCCGTCCGGCGATCTGCCCGTGATTGCCGAATCGGCCTACGTCGACAAGACCGCCATCATCTGCGGCAAAGTCATCATTGGCGAAAACGTGTTCGTCGGCCCCTACGCCGTCATCCGCGCCGACGAAGTCGACGCCAGCGGCGGCATGGACCCGATCATCATCGGCGCCAACTCCAACATCCAGGACGGCGTGGTCATCCACTCCAAATCCGGCGCGGCGGTGACCATCGGAGAATTCACCTCGATTGCGCACCGCTCCATCGTCCATGGCCCCTGCACCGTCGGCGACCGCGTGTTCATCGGCTTCAACAGCGTGCTGTTCAACTGCGCCGTGGGCGACGGCTGCGTGGTGCGCCACAACTCGGTGGTCGACGGCCGCGACTTGCCCGCCGCGTTCTACGTGCCCTCCACCACCCGCATCGGACCGAACACCGACCTCTCGCAATTCCCGCCGGTGAGCGTGAGCGCCTCGGAGTTTTCCGAAGACGTGGCCCGCACCAACGTTGACCTGGTGCGCGGCTACAAAGCCCTGCAAAACGAGTTCTGAACCATGAGCCGCCTGCTGATCCGCAACGCCCGCCTGGTGAACGAAGGCCAGGAATTCGACGCCGATGTGTTGGTTGCTAACGGTCGTATCGAAAAGATCGCCAGCAGCATCCAGGACAGCAACGCGCCTGTCGCCATCGACGCCCAAGGTCACTGGCTGCTGCCCGGCATGATCGATGACCAAGTGCACTTTCGCGAACCTGGCGCGCCGGACAAAGGCAGCTTCTACAGCGAATCCCGCGCGGCGGTAGCCGGTGGTATCACCAGTTTCATGGACATGCCCAACACCCACCCGGCCACCCTCGACCTGGACGCCCTGGCCGACAAAAAGCGCCGCGCTGCCCTGCACTCGGTGGCCAACTATGGCTTCCACTTCGGCGTGAGCAACGACAACCTCGACACCGTCGCCGCCCTCGACCCACGTGAGGTGGCCGGGGTCAAAGTGTTCATGGGCGCTTCGACCGGCAATATGCTAGTGGACGACCCTCGGATCCTGGAGCGCCTGTTCGCCGAAGTGCCCACGATTTTGCTGGCCCACTGTGAACACACGCCAAGCATCCAGGCCAACGAACAGCGCCTGCGCGGACGCTTCGGCGAGCACATCCCCGCCGTCGCACACCCGCTGATCCGCGATGCCGAGGCGTGCTATCGCTCGTCATCCTTCGCGGTGGAATTGGCCAAGGGTCACGGCACCCGATTGCATGTGCTGCACCTGACCAGCGCCCGCGAACTGGCGCTGTTCGAAGACAAACCCTTGAGCGAAAAACGCATCACCGCCGAGGTCTGCCTGCACCACTTGTTGTTCGATGACCGCGACTATCACCGACTCGGCCACCAGATCAAATGCAACCCGGCGATCAAGACCCGCGCCGACCGCGACGCCTTGCGCCAAGCCTTGCTGAGTGATCGTCTGGACGTGATTGGCAGTGACCATGCGCCGCATACCTGGGCGCAAAAACAGTTGGGTTATCGCGAGGCGCCGTCGGGGTTGCCCCTGGTGCAGCACGCGCTGCCGGCGTTGTTGGAGTTGGTGGCCGATGGGCTGCTGCCGCTGACCACGCTGGTCGCAAAAACCAGTCACCGCGTGGCCGACCTGTTCGCCATCCCGGATCGAGGTTATCTACGTGAGGGTTATTGGGCCGACCTGGTGCTGATCAAACCGGAGCCCGAAGGCAAGCCCGTCAGCAGCCAGCCGATCCTGGCCCGCTGCGGCTGGACGCCCTTCGCCGAGCGCAGCTTTCGCCACAGCGTCAGCACCACCCTGGTATCCGGCCACTTGGCCTGGCACAACGGCCAAGTGGTGGACAGCTGCCAGGGTTTGCCCCTGCATTTTTTGCGTTAAGCGCGAGGTTTGACCGTACCGCAATCGTTGCCCAGCCACTGGGCATGGCTGTCCAGGCTGCCCTTCTGCTGAATGCCAGTGGCATTGAAGGTGCCGTTGACGGTGGTGGTGAATTCTTTCTGGCTCTGGAAGGTTGCCACTCCCGTGCCTTGGGCTTTCGGGCAACTGAAACGGAATTTCCACTGGTTGCCGGTCTTGTCCGTCACTTCCTGCTTGCAGCCCGATTGCGGGTCGGTCAGCGGGATCGAATCGGAGGCGACCTGCGCCGGAGTCAGGCACACCTGCACACCTTTACCGGCCATGGTGATGCCTTGCTTTTCGAGCATGGCGCGTTGTTCCGGGGTCATCTGTTGCTTGAGCTGACCGAGGATCAGCGACAGGTCCGGCAAGTCCTGGTTATCGACTTTCATATTGCTGGTGGTCAATTCCCACAAGCCCGGCGCCAGCATCTGCGCCTGCGCCGCCACCGGCAGCGACACACCAATCATCATGGCCAAAGACAGCAGACGAGCATTCATCGGGTAACTCCTGGGTAATGTTGGGCGTTAGACGCCGCAAAGGTGCCAGGGTTGCACGGCAAATAAAATAGCGACATTCCTGACCAGACATGGTCTGTTAGGCACTGGATTGCCTGGAGTAACGTCGTTCATGGATTTCTTTGGCCCGCACCTGCTCGCCTACTTCATTGCCACGCTGCATTTTCTCGGGACCCTCGCCGCGATCCACGCGGTGCTGACCGTCAGGACCGCCCAAGGCTCGATCGCCTGGGCCTTGTCGCTGATGTTCATGCCCTACCTCACGCTGATCCCGTACCTGATCTTCGGCCGCAGCACGTTCGACGCGTACATCCAGGCCCGTCGCCAGGCCAACCAGGAAATGCACACCGCCATCACCGAGCTGAACTGGCGCCCGTGGGTCGAAGAAGCCCTGGCCGCGCGCAACTCCAGCGCCTACGCCTCGCTGCGCGCCATGCCCAAGCTGGGCCGCATGCCGTGCCTGGCCAACAACGAAGTGCATTTGCTGATCAATGGCGACGCTACCTTCAGTGCGATCTTCGCGGCAATCCGCAGTGCCAGGACGGCGGTGCTGTTCCAGTTCTTCATCATTCATGACGACGAACTCGGCCGCCAACTGCACGCCCTGTTGAAGGAAAAGGCCGCAGAAGGCGTCGCCATTTATGTGCTGTATGACCGCATCGGCAGCCACGCCCTGCCCCATCGTTATGTGCAGTCACTGCGCGACGCCGGGGTGAAGGTCAAAGCCTTCGCCACCCGCAGCGGCTGGCTCAATCGCTTTCAGGTCAACTTCCGCAACCATCGCAAGATCGTGGTGGTGGACGGCATCACCGGGTTTGTCGGCGGGCATAACGTCGGCGATGAATACCTGGGCAAGAAACCGCCGCTGGCGCCGTGGCGCGATACCCATGTGCAGGTGACCGGCCCGGTGGTGGCATGCTTGCAAGAGTCGTTTGCCGAAGACTGGTTTTGGGCCGCGCGCGAACTGCCGCCACTGATCTTGCCGGACGCCTACCCCGAAGACGGCGTGCTCTGCCAGTTGCTCGCCAGCGGTCCGGCCGATCCCTATGAGACTTGCTCGCTGTTCTTTGTCGAGGCAATCCATGCAGCCACCGAGCGCGTGTGGATCACCAGCCCCTACTTCGTCCCCGACGAAGCGGTGTTCTCCGCCCTGCGCCTGGCCGTTTTGCGCGGTGTCGATGTGCGGCTGCTGCTGCCTTCGCGGCCCGATCACCGCATCGTCTACGCCGCGTCCAGCCTGTACGCGATCGAGGCCGTGCGCGCCGGCGTGCGCGTGTTCCGCTACACGCCGGGCTTCCTGCATCAGAAGGTGGTGTTGGTGGACAACGAAATCAGCGCCATCGGCAGTGCGAACATGGACAACCGTTCGTTCCGGCTGAATTTTGAAGTGATGTTGCTGACGGTCGACGAGGCCTTCGCCAAGGAAGTCGAGCACATGCTGCTGGACGACTTCGCCCTGGCCCATGAAGTCAGCCAGGAAGAAAGCCGCGAAACCCGCCGCCTTCAGCAACTGGGCATGCGGGTTGCGCGGCTTATTTCACCGATCTTGTAACAGGCTCAGCGGTAGATATCTTCCCGCGTCCACGGCAGGTCATGGCTGCCATCGGCGTGGGGTTTCACCGCCAGAATCTGGTGCAGGTTGATCCAGCCCCGCGCAAACGCATAGGCACAACCGGCCAGGTACAGCCGCCAGATGCGCAACGCCTGCTCCGGCACCATCTTCGCCGCTGCTTCCAGGTTGTCTTCCAGGCGCTCGCTCCAATGGTCCAGGGTGCGCGCGTAGTGCAGGCGCAGGCTCTCGACGTCGACCACTTCCAGCCCGACTTCGCTGATCTCGGCCGTCATCATCGCCAAATGCGGCAGTTCGCCGTTGGGGAACACGTAGCGCTCGATGAACTCACCCGCGCCGCGCCCCACAGGGCGACCATCGGTGTGCTTGGCGGTAATACCGTGGTTCATCACCAGGCCGCCTTCGCGCACCGCGCCGAACAGGGTCTTGCAGTATTCCGCCAGGTTGGCGTGGCCGACGTGTTCGAACATGCCCACGCTGACCACTTTGTCGAAACGCCCGTCTTGCGGCAGGTCGCGGTAGTCAAGCAGTTGCAGGTCCACCTGGTCTTCCAGGCCTTCGGCTTTAACCCGTTCCCGCGCCAGCGCCAACTGCTCCTTGCTCAGGGTGATGCCAAACACCTTGACCCCGAACTCCCGCGCGGCAAACCGCGCCAGCCCACCCCAACCACAGCCGACATCCAGCAAATATTCGCCCGGCTGCAGCCGCAACTTGCGGCACAGGTGGCGGAATTTGTCTTGTTGGGCCTGGTCGATGGATTCGCTGCCGGTTTCGAAATACCCGCAGGAGTACGCCATGTCCTGGTCCAGCCACAGCTGGTAGAACTCGTTGGACAGGTCGTAATGGTAGGAAATGGCCGCTGCGTCAGTGGCCTTGTCGTGGATCGAGCGCACCGGACGACTCCCCTCGTCGTCTTCGATCAGGGCGTGACTCAATTCGTCACACACCCGGATGACCTCGGCGATGGAGCCTTCCAGCTCCAATTTGCCCTCGACGAAGGCTTCGCCCAGTGAATCGAGCGTTGGATGGGTCAGCTTGGTCACGACCGTGGGGTCCTTCACCACGATGGTCACACTGGGCTCGGGGCCCAAGTTGAATTCATGGCCGTCCCAGAGTCGAAGACGCAGCGGTAGCTGAAGATTCTGTAAGGCCGGTGGAAGTTGCGCGAGCATGAGTAGTCCCCCCTTGTTTCAGACGTCTGCTGAGAGGTTAGACCATCCGAAGACAAAGTAGGAGGCTATCGATTTGATAGCGCTCCTCTATGGGGCCCGGCGCTCGAGCAACCCGTCCTGGACCCACTGCTTCAGCCACGTAACGGCCTGCAATGGCGCACCCTCTGCATGAGTGACTGCCAACTCGGTGCACAGTTCGGCAAAGCTCCAACCGGTGGTCGTCATTCCCGTCAGGGCAGAGGCCTCGGCGGGTTCCAGGCTGCGGTAATGGCAGACATTCTGATGGCGCCACACCAGGCACGTCTGCGCCGGGTCCAGCGTGTGGCTGTCGGGGAAGTCGGATTCGTCCTTGCTGGCGCGCCAGATCGCTACACTGTTGAACTGGCACAGCAGCGCTTGCACCGTCGGCGCCAGGGAAACCTGCAACACCGGCCACGCCTCTGGCGGCAACGACGCCATGTCGTTCAGCGTCAGTGGTTCGCCCTGCGGCGCATCAAATGCCAGGGTGAATGCCCACTCCAACCGCGCCAGCTCCGCCAGTGGCGCACTCTGCTCCGCCACCAGATGCTCAAGGATAAACACCGGGAAACGTTCGCCCAGCCAGCGCAGGCTGTAATGGGCCGAGGGGTAGCGCCGCAGGTAGGCTTCGGTCAACGCGGCAAACTCGTCATCGCCCAGCCAATAAAGGAGGGCGCTGAAGTCATGCCGTAACACTTCCTGCAACCGAGAGAGATAGGCGTTGTGGTAAATCGCCAGGCCCGTGTCCACATCCAGCGTCGGCCCGCCCAGCAACGTGGCGGCGAAACCACTGTTGGCCACTGGCGTTTCGGATAACAGGTGCTGCTCGAAGGCCAGTTGCCAATCCGTCAGGCGCATAGCTGTCTCCTGGCCAGGGCCGTCGCACCCAGTTCACGGGCTTTGCTCAGTTCAGTGAGCAACTCTTCAAAGGGGGGGAAATGGTCGTCACGCTCCAGCAGCGTCGACACAGGCCCCAGATGCTCAAGCGTCTGTTGATAAAGCGCCCACACCGGATCACACACCGGATGGTCATGGGTGTCGACCACGTAGTCGCCGTAGTCCATATGCCCCGCCAGATGCAGCTGGCGGATGCTTTCCGGCGGCAAGTTACGAATAAACGTCCAGGCGTCAAAGCCATGATTGCGCGAGCTGACGTACACGTTGTTGACGTCGAGCAACAGCTGGCAGCCCGACAGGTGGGCCAGGGCATTGAGAAATTCCCACTCGGTGAATTCGTCCGCCTTCGAGCGCACATAACTGGAGACGTTTTCCAGCACCAACGGGCGTTGCAGCACGTCCTGCACTTGGCGCACACGGGCGGCCACGTGGTAGAGGCTTTCTTCGGTGTAAGGCAGCGGCAGCAGGTCATGCAACTGGTGGGCGCTGCCGCGGCTCCAGCATAGGTGATCGGAAACCCACGCCGGCTGGATGCGCTCGGCGAGCTGTTTGATCTGCTTCAGGTAATCGGTATCAAGGGCATGGGGCCCGCCGATGGACAAGGACACCCCGTGCATCACCAGGGGATAACGCTCGGCTATCGCATCCAGGTAATACAAGGCTTTACCGCCCTGGACCAGGTAATTCTCGGAGATCACTTCAAACCAATCCACCGCCGGTGATTGTTCAAGGATCTGTTGGTAGTACTCACTGCGTAAACCCAGGCCGTAACCAAGGCTCGGAAGAGAGGTAGGCATAAGACACTCCTGGGAAAGTGTCCGCAGCGGTGGGGGCGACCGCTGCGGGTGCACTTGGCGGTCGGTTATTCGCCGACTTTGCCGCCAGCCTTGGTGCAGGCATCGGCACTGGCCACTGCCTTGAAGCCCTGGCCTTTGCAAGAACCCTGGCCTTTGCAGGCGTGGTCCTTGGTTTTGCAGTCGTTCTGGCCTTTGCACGCATTGATGCCATAGCAGTGAACAGCGGTGTCAGCGGCTTGAGCCTGAGTGACAACACCGGCAAACATAGTGGCAGCGGCCATTGCGAGAGCGGCACCAGCAGCAGCGGATTTGATGTTCATTGTTGTATTCCTCATGATCGTAGGGGTGTCGGTCTGAACGGATTGTTCAGTCTCGACACACCACTAGAGTGAGGCCCCTCAGCCGCGTTACAGCCGTGTGCAAATATTTCTGAAAATTATTCTTCGAGCTTCAAAAGGGGCTCCTGGAAGCGTAGCAAACGCCCGGCATTCCCCAGTACCAGCAAGGTACTGAGGTTATGCAACACCGCTGCAATCATGGCGCCCGCTGCACCCAACCAGCCAAACGCGGCAAACACGACGATGGCCAAGGTCCAACCCAGGCCGATGATCACGTTGACCTGCAAGGTCTGCCGGCACTGGCGGCTCAAGCGCACACAGGTGCCCAGGCGCCGCAGGTCGCTGCCGATCAGCACCACGTCCGCCGACGCCAGGGCAATATCCGCCCCGCCCGCGCCCATGGCCACACCGACTACGCCGGCCTTGAGTGCCAGGGAATCGTTGATGCCATCCCCCACCACCATCGGGCGAAAGCCGCTGCCGATTTCACCCAACACGCGGTTGAGCTTGTCTTCCGGCAAGGCCTGGGCTTCGACATCGCTGATGCCCACCTCCAGCGCCAGGCTGTTGGCCACGCTTTGACGATCGCCGGTAAGCAGCAGTTGGCGACCCAGGCCCAGATCACGCAGTTCTTGCAGCGCCTGGCGAGCCTCCGGCTTGAGGCTGTCGGCCAGTAGCAACCAGGCAAGAAACTGCCCATTCAGCGCCAGCCCGGCGATGGGGCCATCGTGGTTCGGCACGGCGGTGGTGACGATGCCCAGTTGCTCGAACAATTCCGGCCGGCCCAAGGCCGCTTCGCCCTGCTCGGTCTGCGCCACGACGCCCAGCCCCTGACGCTCACGGATATCCGTCAACGCCAGCAGTTGTTCCTGCGTTGCCAACCCTGCCAACGCTCGGCTGACCGGATGGCTGCTCGCGGAGCCCAGGCTGGCCGCCAGATTCAGCAGCACCTGCCTATCCGGCGCGGTGGTTTCGATGGATTGCAAGCGCAGGGTGCCGAAGGTCAGCGTCCCGGTCTTGTCGACCACCAACGAGGTCAGGTCCGCCAACTCTTCCAGAAACGCCGAGCTGCGAATCAGAATCCCATGCCGCGCCGCGACCGCTATCCCGGCAATCGCCGTGGCCGGTGCCGACAGCACCAACGCACACGGGCACGCCGCCACCAGCACCGCGAGCATCGCCTGGGCGTCGTTGGTCACAAACCAGGTCACCGCAGCCAGCAACAACACCAGCACCATATAGCTGCCGGCATAGCGTTCCAGCAGCCGCGTGATCGGCGGCTTGGAGCGCTCGGCGTTCTGCATCAGCGCGATCACTTTGCCTAAGGTGGATTCATTGCCCGTGCGCGTCACTTGCAGGCGCAGCAAGCCATCCAGGTTGATCGCCCCGCCAAACACCTGCACCCCCACACTGGCTTCCAACGGCACCGACTCACCGGTAATCGGCGCGGTGTCCAGGCTCGCCTGGCCCGACAGCACCACGCCATCGGCCGGCACCCGGTCACCCGCGCGCACCTCGACCACATCGCCGGCGTTCAGCGTGCCGTTATCCACTTCGACAATGCTGCCGTCGGCCTGCACCAAGCGCGCGTGGCTGCGCGTCAGCTTGCCCAACGCGTGGATCGCTTCCTGGGAGCCGATCACGCTGCGCTCTTCCAACACATGGCCGAAGATCATGATGATCGGCAACAACGCCGCCGTCAGCAGATCCCCTGTGGCCCAGGCACCGAGCATGGCCAGGGCGATCAGTTGATCGGTGATGCCATGCAAACTCGGAAACCGCAGGCTGTACCAGGCCGAACGCATCACCGGCACGGCCACCAGCAAGGACGCGACGCCCAGCAGCAACTGGCTCACGCCGGTCTGGTCGGGCGCGAGCCAGCGCCATACCATGCCCAGCACCAGCAACCCCAAGGCCAGCATGGCCAGGGTCAATTGCCGGGCAGCGCTGCGCTGTTCGGCGGAGGTCAGCATGGGTGCGCTCATTGTTCGGCTCCCTGGATGATCAAGCGGGAGTCGTCTTTCGGATCGACCGTCGTCACAGAACCGGCCTGGCCGAGAATTTTCGGCAAGCGCTCGCGGTACAGACGCAGCAGCAAACCCGGGTCTTTAACTTGGGCCAGGCTGGCAACGGTTGCGGTTTGCGCCTGGGCGTTGGCCAGGCGTTCGCTGGCCTGGGCGTGGGCGACTTGCACCAGGCGGTCGGCCTGCTGGGTCGCGGTCTGGGTGAGTTCTTCCGCGTCGGTACGCGCGTTGGCCACGGCCTTGTCGGCTTGTTGGCTGGCCGTCAGCACGGCGTTGAAGGCATTCACCGCCGGGGCCGGCAGGCTGGATTGCACATCGACACGGGTCACTTGGATACCCAATCCCAAGCCTGTGGAAGCCAATTCCACCAGGCGCTTGTTGATGCCTTGCACCAAGTCGCCACGCAACCGCTCACGGCGCTCGGCGGCGCCATTGTCGGTGCCGATCAGTTCAGGTCGCGCCACCAGAATCGTGTCCAAGTCCCGCGCCGCGGTGAGGGCTACCGCGCTGCGCGTCACCAGTCGATCCAGGGCCGGCAGCACATGGTCGCCCTGCAACACAAAGGTATAGGGTTCAGTGACTTTGTAGAACACCCGCACATCCAGTTGCACCACGCCGGCATCGCCGGTCAGCAGGTAACCGGAACCGGCCAGCGCATCACTCAAGGGCGTGGCGAAGCTGGCTACACGGTCGGCCTGGAGCGCCGCGTCGGAGCGCAGCAGGTTCTCCACCCGGCGTTCGATCACGCGATCAGCTGCCGGTAGCAGCACCACCTGCTCGAACGGCTGCGGCCATGCCAGCAAGAGTCCGGCATTCTGGATACGGTCTAGTGCGCCAAAATGCAGGACCACCGCACGGTTCTGCGGGTCGATCTGGCGCACATTGGAAAACGCCCAGGCCAACGCCGCCAATACCGTCACCGCGTACAACGCCAGGAAGGTCAGGCGCCCGGCCTGGATCCAGGGGCTGTCCGGGCTGTCACGCTCGGTCATGGCTGGACGTCCTTCGGCCCGTCCACCAAGGCGCGGAACGGCGCCGCGTCAGTGCGCAGGATGATCTTGGTACCTGGCGTGACCACAGTGCCCAAGGTATCCAGAGAGCGCAGCAGGTTGTACAGCTGTGGATTACCCGCATAGGCACGGCCATAGATCTGCGCCGCTTCGACCCGCGACTGGGCCTCGATATCGGCAGCCTTCACCGTGGCATCGGCCTGCACGATGCGCGCATCACGCTCGGCGGCTGAACGGATCTGCGCGGCTTCACGCTTGCCCACGGCGGTGCGTTCGGTGGCGATGGTTTCACGCTCGGCGCGCATACGGTCGACGGTGGCGGTGAGGGTGACCGACGGCAAGGTCAGCCGTTCGATGCCGACCTGGGCCACACGCACGCCGTAGGTGGTGAGCAATTGTTGATCAATCTGCTGGCGCAGCTGTGCTTCGAAATCAGCGATGCGCACCTGGCTGGCGTCGGTGTTGATCAGGCTGGACAGGTCGAAGCTCGCCGCCGTGGTTTCCAGCGCCGAGCCCACAAAGGTACGAATCTGCCGCGCCGCTTCATCCGGTTGGTTCTGCACGGCGCGCATGAAGCGCTGCACGTTGTCTGCGTCGCCCTGTACCTGCCACGCCACGTACGCCTGCACGATGATGCGCAGGCCGTCGCGGGTACCCACATCCTGCAACCCGCTGGAGGTGGTGCGCAGGCGCAAATCCACCGGGATCGCCGCTTCGAACGGCGCCGGCCAGCGCCAGCCCAGGCCCGGTTCCAACAGCACCCGCGACGGGTTACCGAAACGGGTAATCACCGTGGCCTCGCCGGAACGCACCTGCACCAGGCTGGCAGCGGCAACCGCAAACAGCACCAGCAACAGCGCCCAGGCCATACGCCGCCAAGGGAACGGGCCGGCCGCTTGTTCGTCACCGTGATGATGATGGTGGTGATGGCCGTGATGATGACCGTGATCGTGAGAATGAGCGCTCAACAGACAGACTCCTTATTGAACGGCTTTACGCGGCACCGAAGGATCGGCCGGCAAGGTAAAAGAACGCAGATCGATCGTCGGCGCGCCGTCGGCACCCAGGCGATGATCCAGAATCAGCAGCTTGGCGTGGGCCAGGCCCTGGCTGAGTTGGCCGAGGTACTGTTCCAAAACGAACGCCTGGCCGGCCGTGGCATAGGCCTTTTGTTCGGCGGCAAAACGCAGGTTGGCCGCCTGGGCGCCCGCGTTCACTTCACGGGCAGTGGCTGTGGCCTGATCGCGGGCGGTGCTGGCTTGCAGCAACGCCTGGTTGGTTTGCTCACTGGCCGCACCGCGTTCGCGAGAAATCAGAGCCTGGGCACCGATCTGCGCAGCCTGCACACCGTGATAAGCGTTGGCGGCGCCGGCCGGTGGATGGATCGCCTCCACCACCGTGGCGAGAATTTCTACGCCGCTGTCGAGTGTTTGCAGGTCGGCCTGCACGGCGCGGCCGATTTCGTCGGCCAGGCTCGTGCGTTGTTCACCGAGCAATTCGTCGAGGGTACGCGAGGCAAAATCATGCACAAGGATGCGGCTGGCGGTGCTGCGGATCAGGGTCGGCACGTCCGCGCTGTTATAGGTGGCGGCGAGCGCGGCCTGGTCGGTGAGGCCGATGCGGTAGACGAACCGCACATCCATATTGACGATCTGGAAGCTCTGTTTGTCGCCGCTGCTGCTGGCGATCACCTGGGACTTGTCATTCACATGGCTGGCGTCCCACAAACGGTTGGCAATCAGCGGCGCCGGGCCTTCGGCAGGCGCCAGCTCCGGCGTGGCGGCTTCGCTGACGCTGGTGGCCAGCTCATGCACTACGCCGTTTTCCACACTGATCACGCGGCCCAGTGGCCACGGCAATCCCGCATGCAAGCCAGGGCCGAAGACCTGCACCGGCTTACCGAAACGTTCATAGATCCCACGGCCTTGCAGGGGCACTTCGTGCACGCCAGTAAGCGCCCAGCCTACCGCCAGCACCACCAGCAACACCGGCAGGAACGCCCGACGCATGTAGGTAAATGCCCAGATCTGGCGCAGGTCGATGCCAAAGCGGTTGTGCAATTCATGTTGCAGCGCGAGCAAGGGCTGCGGCGGCCAGCGTAACAATCCGGCGATAAAGCTTTGCGCCATCAAGCGCGGTTCCACGTGGGGCTGACGTGGGCTGAACAGCGACAACACAGCTCTTAATAGAAACTCCAGCGAGACGAGCGCCGGCAGCACGCCGATCAATACGGCCAGCCTCAGCGGCCAGACCGAGTTACCCCCGGCAAACAGCAGGCACACCGCACTGACCACCAGGCAAATAATCGCAACCCGGCTCAACTGCCCCAGTTGCGAGGCTTCCGGCCATTGCGCTGTGGTCTCCTGGGCCAGACGGCGTTCAAACACCAGCACACCAAACGCCAACCCCAACGCCAGCGCGGCGCCGATGCTTGCCGATTGACCGACCGCTGCGGCGGGCAGCGCCAGGTTCCAGAACTCGACAATGCTGACCAGTGCCAGCAACGACCAGCCGCCGAGCCACAACACTGGCGCACCGATCTGCTTGCCAAAGCGCTCCAGGAGGCGCGCGTAGCGGCTTGCGTCTTCAACCGGCACATCAACCGACGGTTCTTCCAACGCCTGCGCACGCCAATCCGCCACCCACCACGCCGATTGCAAGCCGGCCACCAACAACAACAACGCCGACGCACAGTTGATCAACACCACCGGCCAGATCGACAGCGGCGCAAACAACGCGACAAACAGCGCCAGCACCCAGCCGGCAACGGCCAACACCGTCAGGCTGGTACCGGCCTGGCGCAATCGGCGGGCATGGAACAGCCCCTGTTGAAAACGCGGAAGGCCTTCCACCGAAGCGCCGTCAGCTTCCAGATCCACTTGCATCCACTTACGTCCGCTCGAACACAATTAGTTACGATATAACACAAGGCGTGAAATTTTTGTTCGCTTAGAAGCAGACCGTGACTAAACCCCCAGAAACACACGCCATCACTGGTGCAGGCCACAAGGAATCGGGCACACTCCAGAACAGTTTTTCGCGGGTCCACGGACAAGGAAGCGTCACTCCCCATGATTTCGATCTATCAGCTCAAGCCGCGTTTTCAAAACTTGCTGCGCCCGCTTGTGCAGCGCCTCTATGACAATGGCACCACCGCCAACCAGATCACCGTGCTGGCCGGCGTGATTTCCTTGCTGGTCGGCCTGTTGATTGCCAGCTTCGCCCAACACCTGTGGCTGTTTGCGCTGATCCCGCTGTGGATGATCCTGCGCATGGCGCTCAACGCTATCGACGGCATGCTTGCCCGTGAATTCGGCCAACAGTCGCGCCTGGGCGCCTACCTGAATGAACTGTGTGATGTGATCGCCGACAGCGCGTTGATCCTGCCGTTTGCGCTGATCCCCGGCGTGAACCTGGCGCCGGTGCTACTGGTGGCGTTGCTGGCGGTGTTCAGCGAATACGCCGGCGTACTGGGGCCGATGGTGGGCGCATCGCGGCGCTATGACGGGCCGATGGGCAAAAGCGATCGCGCGTTCGTACTCGGGGTACTGGCCACCGGCGTGGCGCTGGGCTGGCTGGGCGCGGGTTGGGTCGACGCGGTGATGTGGCTGGTGGCCGCCCTGCTCGCCTACACCTTGGTCAACCGCGTGCGTCAGGGCCTCAAAGAACAACAAGAAACCTCACCGATTGCATAAGGATTTTTGCGATGCGCGAACAGCAACAGCACACCTTCAGTACCCACGACGGCGTCGAGCTTTTCTACCGGCACTGGCCGGCCACGCAAACTACCGTGCCGCGCAAGGCAATCGTGTTGTTCCATCGCGGCCATGAGCATTCGGGGCGTATCGCCCACCTGTTGGATGAGCTGAACCTGCCGCAGTTTGATTTCTTCGCCTGGGACGCCCGTGGCCACGGCCAATCCCCCGGCGAGCGCGGTGACAGCCCCAGCTTCGCCACCAGCGCCCGTGATGTGCAGACCTTCTGCGACCACATCGGCGCCACCTATGGCATCGAGGAAGACAACTTCGCCGTCATTGCGCAAAGCGTCGGCGCGGTGATTGCCGCGACGTGGGTGCATGACTATGCGCCAAAAATCCGCGCGCTGGTGCTCGCCTCCCCGGCCTTCAAGGTCAAGCTCTACGTGCCATTCGCGCGACCGGGCCTGGCGTTGATGCGCAAGTTGCGTGGCAACTTTTTCGTCAACAGTTACGTCAAGGCCAAGTTCCTCAGCCATGACCCGGAGCGCGTCGCCTCCTACGACAGCGATCCGCTGATCACCAAGGCCATTTCGGTGAATGTGCTGCTCGGCCTGTACGAAGCGGCCGAACGGGTTGTCGCCGATGCCCAGGCGATCCAGGTGCCGACCCAATTGCTGGTCTCGGGTTCGGACTTCGTGGTGCACCGCAAACCCCAGCAGCAATTTTTCGACCGCCTCGGCAGCCTGAAAAAAGAGCTGCACATTCTCCCCGGTTTCTTCCACGACACCCTGGGCGAACGCGACCGCGCAACTGCGGTGAGCAGCGCCCGGCGTTTCATCCTGCAGAACTTCGAACACCCGCTGGACCGCGCCTCGCTGCTGGATGCCGACAAGCTGGGCGCTACTTGCGCCGAGTCCGAAGCCCTCGCTGCGCCGCTACCGCGCAACTCTTTGCGCGACCTGTACTGGCGCATGACCCGCGCCAGCATGGGCCTGGGCAAGAACCTGTCGGACGGCGTGAAGCTGGGCTTCGACACCGGTTTCGACTCCGGTAGCACCCTCGATTACGTGTACCGCAACACGCCCACCGGCAAGGGCGGGCTGGGACGGATGATCGACACCAACTACCTCAACTCCATCGGCTGGCGCGGCATTCGCCAGCGCAAGTTGAATGTCGAAGAACTGTTGCGCCTGGCGATGGCCAAGTTGCGCGGGGAAGATCGCGAAGTGCGCATCGTGGATATCGCCGCCGGTCATGGCCGCTACATCCTGGAAGCCTTGCAGGGCGTGTCGCCGCTGCCGGAATCGATCCTGCTGCGCGACTATAGCGACATCAACGTGCGCGACGGGGGTGCGCTGATTCGCGAGAAAGGCCTGGGGGACATTGCGCAGTTCGTCAAAGGTGATGCATTCGACCGTCTGGATCTCGCCGCGCTGGAACCCAAGCCGACGCTGGCGGTGGTGTCCGGGCTGTATGAGCTGTTTGCCGATAACGGCATGGTCGGCGGTTCGCTGGCGGGCCTCGCTGAGGCCGTAGAGCCCGGCGGCTATCTGGTCTACACCGGCCAGCCATGGCACCCGCAACTGGAGCTGATCGCACGCGCACTGACCAGCCACCGCCAGGGCCAGGCTTGGGTGATGCGCCGCCGCAGCCAAGCGGAAATGGATCAACTGGTGGAAGCCGCCGGCTTCCGCAAGATCACCCAGCGAGTGGATGAGTGGGGCATTTTCACGGTGTCCCTGGCACAGAAGATCTGAGCATGCGCGAACCCGGCTTATTGAAACCTGCGTTCCTGTGGCTACTGCTGTTGGCGCCGCTGTTTTTCAGCACCTATGGCTTTGCCACCTGGGTCACCAGCCAGCGCAGCGACGTCGGCACGCTGGTGTTCGGCTGGGAAACCCATATGCCGTTCTGGGCCTGGACCATCGTGCCCTACTGGTCCATCGACCTGCTCTACGGGTTTTCCCTGCTGCTGCCCAACACCCGGCATGAACTGAAGCAACATGCGCTGCGTTTGCTGAGTGCCCAGGTGATCGCCGTGAGCTGCTTCCTGATCTGGCCGCTGCGCTTCACCTTCGAACGGCCGGAGTTGGACGGCGTATTTGGCTGGCTGTTTGCGGTGCTGGCGGGGTTCGACAAGCCGTTCAACCAGGCGCCGTCCCTGCATATCGCGTTGCTGGTGATCCTGTGGGTCATGTACCAACGCCATACCCAGGGATTCTGGCGCTGGCTGGTGCATGGCTGGTTCGCGCTGATCGGCATTTCGGTACTGACCACTTATCAACATCACTTTATTGACTTACCCACAGGCGCCCTCGCCGGGTGGCTGTGTGTGTGGTTGTGGCCGGTGGAACATCCGAGCCCGTTGTTGAATGCACGGCTGACGCGGGATCCCAAGCGCTGGCGGTTGGGTGTGCGGTATGGCCTTGGCGCGTTGCTGTTGGCGATTCTTGCGTTTGTACTGGGCGGTGGCGGGTTGTGGATACTTTGGCCAGCGGTTTCCCTCGCGTTGATCAAGGCCAATTACTTCGTGCTCGGCGCTGCGGGCTTCCAGAAACGCGCGGACGGCCAACTGACACCCGCCGCGCGTTGGCTGTATGCCCCTTATCTTGCCGCCGCATGGATCAACTCGCGCCTGTGGACACGCAAGCATCCACAACCTGACCTGATTGTGGATAACGTGTGGCTCGGGCGTATTCCTAGAACAAGTGAGCAAGAACCCTTCAAGGCCATCGTCGATCTCTGTGCCGAATTGCCGATTAATCCACAGGGCCGCGCTTACCAATCGATTCCCGTGCTGGACCTGATTGCCCCAAGCCCCGCCGAATGCCTGCAAGCCGCGCAAGCCATCGAGCGCTTGCGCACTAAGGGCCCCTTGCTGGTGTGCTGCGCCCTTGGCTATTCGCGCAGCGCCACCGCCGTCGCGGCCTGGCTACTGCACACCGGGCGCGCCGCGACGATAGAGGATGCGCTGACTATCATTCGTACAGCGCGGGCCGATGTGGTCCTGCACCCCGCACACCGTGAAGCTTTGGAGGGTTTACCCCATGCCCGCTGATATGGAACTGCAGGTTGTCGCCAGCTTGTTGCGTCGTGGTCGCTCGCTGGATCAGTTATCCACAGGCCTGACCCTGGTTGGCGTACTGTTCGGCCTGGCTCAACTGCTGATGGCGAGTATTGCGCCGATCTGCCTGCTGCTAAGCCTGTGGATGATTATCCTCGGGCTGCTGCAAAAGTACTGGGCGCTGCGCGTGGCCTTCGACGCCGACCTGTTCGCGCTGCTGGCCCGGGACATCGACCGCACCCCGGACCTCGACCAGGCTTTGCAAACCCTTGGCCTGCAATCGGCCAAGCGCATTGGCCGGCCCTGGACCGAGCGCCGTCGTGGCGCGCTCAAACTGTTGCGCAAACAAGCCTGGCTGCTGGGCGCGCAAGCGCTGCTGACCCTGGTCGTGATCCTCGCCAGCCCTTGGCTGCCTTTCGCCGGATAAGGAATCCCCATGTTCGAACCCGTGGTCGCCACGTTGATTACCTCCATGGCCCGCACCGTCACCGGCGCCCGCAGCCTGTGGCTGGGGTGCGCGCCGGTGCCGGTGCAACGCATCTACTTCGCCAACCACAGCAGCCACGGCGATTTCGTATTGCTGTGGGCCTCGCTGCCGCAGAACCTGCGCAAATTTACGCGCCCGGTCGCCGGCAGCGATTACTGGAATAAAAGTGCCCTGCGTCGCTACATCATCAACCGAGTGTTCAACGGCGTGCTGATCGACCGCGAACGCAAGGACCCTGTGGATAACCCTTTGCAACCCATGCTCAACGCCCTGGAAGGCGGCGATTCGCTGATCATCTTCCCCGAAGGCACGCGCAACCTTGAAGACGGCCTGTTGCCGTTCAAAAGTGGCTTGTATCACCTGGCGAAAAGTTACCCACAGGCCGAATTGGTGCCAGTGTGGATCGCCAATCTCAACCGGGTCATGCCCAAGGGCCGCGTCCTGCCGCTGCCCCTGCTGTGCACCACCAGCTTCGGCGCGCCGCTGCAACTGGAAGACGGCGAAGACAAAACCGCCTTCCTCGCCCGCGCCCGCGACGCCCTGCTCGCCCTTGCCCCGGAGCCTGTCTGACATGGATAGCCAAACCCTGATGTTGTTCGGCGGCATCGGCGCCATCCTGGTGCTCGCCTCGCTGATCGGCCTGATCCTCAAGCTGCGCACCCGTGGCAGCCCCAATGCCGTCATCGACAACCTCAATGCGCGCATCAACGCCTGGTGGGTCATGGTGGTGGTGATCGGCATCGCCTTCTGGCTCGGCACCGGTGCGGTGATCCTGCTGTTCTACGCGGTGTCGTTCTACGCCCTGCGCGAATTCCTCACCCTCACACCCACCCGCCGCAGCGACTACCCGGCGCTGGTGGCCGCGTTCTACCTGGCGCTGCCGCTGCAATACCTGCTGATTTACTCGGACTGGTACGGGCTGTTCTCGATCTTCATCCCGGTGTACGTATTCCTGCTGCTGCCGATCCTTGCCTCCCTGGGTGGCGACAGCACGCACTTCCTGGAACGCGCGTCGAAAGTGCAGTGGGGCCTGATGATCGCAGTGTTCTGCGTATCCTTCGTGCCCGCCCTGCTCACCCTCGACATCCCCGGCTACGAAGGCCGCAACCTGCTGCTGATTGCCTACCTGGTGATCGTGGTGCAACTGTCGGACGTCTTGCAGTACGTGTGTGGGAAATTGTTCGGCAAGCACAAGATCGCGCCGAACCTGTCACCGTCGAAAACCGTGGAAGGCTTTGTCGGCGGCATCCTGCTCTCATCCCTGATCGGCGCGGCGCTGTGGTGGACCACGCCGTTCAACCCGTGGCAGTCGTTCTTGATTGCACTGCTGATCAACCTGCTCGGGTTTGCCGGCGGCATCGTCATGTCGGCGATCAAACGCGATCGCGGCGTAAAGGATTGGGGCCATATGATCGAAGGGCACGGCGGGATGCTGGATCGGTTGGATTCGGTGTGCTTTGCGGCGCCGATTTTCTTTCATCTTGTGCGGTATTGGTGGACCTGAACAAGCCGGCTCCTACAGTCATTAACCCGGCAAATGCCCCAGCGGCAACGCCCCTGGGGTTTTCACAGTCTGGATCGCGAAGTTGCTGCGGATATCCCTCACCCCCGGCAGCTTCAGCAAACTACCCGTGACGAACCGCTCATAGCCGCGCAAATCCGGCACCACCACCTGCAACAGAAAGTCCGACTCCCCCGACACCAGGAACGCCGAGATCACCTCTGGCAGCGCCGTCACTGCCTCGCGAAAGGCGTTGGCCTCGGTGTCGTTATGCCGCTCCACCTTCACGCCCACGAATACCATCATCCCCAGGCCCACTTCATCGCGATCCAGTGTGGCCTGGTAGCCGCGAATCACGCCGGCTTCTTCCAGCAGGCGCACGCGCCGCAGGCAGGGTGAGGCAGACAGCCCGATCTCGTCGGCCAGTTGCACATTGCTCAGGCGGCCGTCGCGTTGCAGGGCTTCGAGAATCTTGCGGTCAAAAGCATCGAGTTTTAGATTTGGCATAAGTGGATAGCTTTCATGGCAATAAGTGGCAGATAGTGCCAAGACTAGACGCTTTTCTGGCTGATTACGCAAGCACCTGCCCCGCCCTTCGGCCCTAGAATTGGCCGACACACAAGGGGGGTGGAACATGGCGGAACTCTGGTTGTTTCTGGTGGCTCTTTCGGTGGCGTACCTGCTGCCAGGGCCGGACATGATCCTGCTGCTGCAGACCGGCGCGCGTCAGGGCAAGGCCCTGGCGCTGACCACGGCGATTGGCCTGGGACTGGCCCGCGCCTGCCATGTAGCGCTGGCGGGCATGGGTTTGGCGACCTTGTTCAAGGTGGCGCCCTGGACCTTTGATGCAGTGCGCCTGGGCGGCGCGGCCTATCTGTTGTGGCTGGGGGTGCAGTGCCTGCGGGCAAATATGCTGCCGACGCTCGATACGGCCAACGCCACCCTGACAACGCGTGCCTGGCGTGCCGCTCTGCAACGTGGCTTGCTGACCAACCTGCTCAATCCCAAGGCACTGCTGTTCTGTTCGGTACTGCTGCCGCAATTCATCAACCCGCAAGCCGGCCCCGTGGCGGCGCAATTCGCCTTGCTGGGGGTGATTCTGGTCGCAGTCGGTTTCGTCTTCGACTGTTGCTATGCCCTGGCCGGCGCGCGCATTGGCCAGTGGCTGGCACGCAATCGCTCGGCGCAGCGTGTGCAGCAATGGCTATTCGGCAGTCTTTTGATCGGTTTTGCGGTGCGTCTCACTTTTGTGCAACACGCCTAGCGGTGCAGCCTATCGGCGTCATCTTTTGTATCAAAGACGCGTGTAAGATACGCCGCACTTAGCCAGGGATGCTCACCATGTTCGATTCGTTCAAAGCGATCAGCCGCCGTATTGTCGGTGCGTTATTGACTGTGGTGGGGGCCGTCTTTGGCCAATGGCATCCGCCGCTCTGGTTGCGTGCAGTCGGGCGTGGGCTGGCGAACCTGGGCAGCAAGGCGCGCGCTTATCCGCGTCAAACCGGTGCTGGCTTAGTGGGCCTGGTATTGCTGGCCGCCGCCGGTTTCTACGGCTGGCATTGGTACTCCAACCTGCCACAGCCGCATACCGCGAGCTACTCGCTGCACAAACCCAACCTTACCGACTACACCCAGCAAACGCCGGTTGTGGATAACTTGCAGGTGCGCTTCGGCGAATCCGTGGCTCCGTTGTCGGCCATCGGCAAACCGGTCACCGAGGGTATTACCCTTAAACCTGCGGTGGCGGGCACCTGGCGCTGGGCGGATGACCGCAGCCTGTTGTTCGTGCCGGAAAAAGACTGGCCCATCGACGCCCATTACACCCTGGACATGGCGAAGAAAAACCTGCTCGCCGACGGCGTGTTGCTCGACCAGTACAGCACGCAGTTTTCCACCCAACCGTTCCGCGCCACCCTGGCGCAAAACGAGCTGTATCAGGACCCGTCCAACCCGACGCTGAAACAGCTGGTGGCGACCTTCCATTTTTCCCACCCGGTGGATGAAGACAACCTACGCAAGCGCGTCACGGTAACCCTAGGTAAAGGCCTGGCCTACCGCGACGCCCAGTTGCCCAACCGCCCGGAAATCACCTTCGACGAGAAAAAACTCAACGCGTACGTGCGCTCCGCCGCCCTGGCCACACCACTGGAAAGCACGCCCGTCAGCGCCAAGCTCGACGAAGGCATCAAGGCCCGCGACGGTGGCAATGCCAGCACCGCGCCGCTGGTGTCGGAAGTCACCGTGCCCGGCCGCTATCGCCTGACCTTCACCGGCGCCGAAGTGAGTTTTGTCGACAACGCACGGGGTGAACCAGAGCCGGTGTTAATGTTCAGCAGTTCCAGCGCTGTCGCCGACGAGACCATCGCCGGTAAGGTCCAGGCCTGGTTGTTGCCGGAAAAAGCCCAGGACGACACGCGCCCCTACAGCAGCAACGACATCGACGACGCCCTGCTCGCCCGCAGCACCAAGCTCAACCTGACCCATGTGCCCAGCGTCGAACCGCTGAATACCCTGCACGCCTTCAAATTCAAGGCCCCGGCCGGGCGCGCGGTGTATGTGCGAGTACCCGCCAACCTGGAAGCCATCGGCGGCTACCTGGCGAAGAATCCTACGGCTTCACTGATCAGCATGCCGGCTTACCCACGCACCTTGCAGTTCCTGTCTGACGGCGCCTTGCTCAGCCTCAATGGCGAAAAACGCCTGGGCTTCATGGCTCGCGGTGTGCCTGGCGCCCATGTGGAAATCGCCCGCCTGCTGCCCAACCAGTTGCAACACCTGGTGGACCAAAGCAGCGGCAGCTTTGCCCGACCGAACTTCGGCAACGAATATTTCGATCGCATGGTCGAGCGTCAGTCGCTGGATATCCCGCTGTCATCCAATGACCCGGCGAAAACCGTCTACGACAACGTGGACCTCAGCCACTACCTCACCGCCAATGGCGGCCGTCGCGGCATTTTCGTGCTCAAGCTGAGCCCGCAGGATGACCCGGCCCAACGCACTTTCGAGTACGACCGCAGCAGCACCAGCGACCTGCGTTTTATCGTGGTGACAGACCTGGGCATCATCGCCAAGCGCTCCAGCGATGGCAGCCATGACGTGTATGTGCAGTCCATCGGCAACGGTTCGCCGGTGTCCGACGCGCAAGTCGACATCATTGGGCGTAACGGTCTGCCGGTGAGCAGTGGCCGCACCGACGCCGAAGGCCACGCACACTTCGCCAAGCTGGATGAACTGCGCCGTGAGAAAACGCCGCTGATGTATGTGGTCACTCGCGGCAACGACCAGTCGTTTTTGCCGATCGCCCGTCAGTCCCAGCAACTGGATCTGTCACGCTTCGATGTAGGCGGTTTGGAAGAAGACGGTGCGATTGATCGCCTCAGCGCCTACCTGTTTACCGACCGCGGCCTGTACCGTCCGGGCGAAACCGCGCACCTGGGCATGATCGTGCGCAGCGGCAACTGGAAAGGCGCCTTGCTGGGCCTGCCGGTGGAACTGCAAATCACCGACCCCCGTGGCCTGGAAGTGATTCGCCAGCCGTTGAAGCTGTCCGCCAGCGGTTTTGAAAGCTTTGATTTCCCCAGCAGCGAAGTCGCCCCCGCCGGGGAATACACCGCGACCTTGCAGTTGATCGGCCAGAAGCAGACCCGCACCGACCTGGGCAGCGTCAGCTTCAAGGTCCGCGACTTTGAGCCGGACCGCATGAAGGTCAGCCTGAGCCTGCACGACACGCCTGTGCAGGGCTGGATTCCACCGGACCAAGTGGTGGCCAAGGTCACCGCGATGCATCTGTTTGGCGCCCCGGCGTCCGGCCGTCGTGTGACCGCCAAAATGTCCCTGAGCCCAACACTCGCTGCGTTTGATCGTTACCCGGATTACCGTTTCCGTCTCAACGACTCCCTGGAAGACGCCACCACGGAAGACCTGGCCGAAACCACCGTCGACGATAACGGCCAGGCCGTGCTCGACCTCAACCTGCAACGCTTCGCCAACAGCACCTATCGCCTGCAGGTGATGAGCCAGGTGTTCGAAGCCGAAGGCGGTCGCAATGTAGCGGCGCAAAGCGCCTTGCTGGTGTCGTCCGCGCCCTACCTTGTGGGTGTGAAAAGTCAGGACTCGCTGTCGTACGTCGCCAAGGATGCGCCGCGCCAAGTGCAATGGCTGGCCGTCGCGCCGGACCTTTCGCCGCTGGCGGTGGACGGCCTGACCACTGAGGTGGTCGAGCACCGTTATGTGTCGGTGCTGGTGAAACAATCCAACGGCACCTACAAGTACGAGTCGCGTATCAAGAACATCAGCCAGCCGGCCTCACCGCTGGTGATGACCCAGGAAGGCGCCAAGCAGGCCCTGAACACCGGCACACCGGGTGACTTCACCCTGCAATTGAAAGACGCCAACGGCAACCTGCTCAACCAGATCGACTACAGCGTGGCAGGGCGTGGCAACACGTCGCGCTCGCTGGAACGCAATGCCGAGCTGCAACTGCGCCTGGATAAACGCAGCTACGCCACCGGTGATGAAATCGCCATCAGCATTCGCGCGCCGTATACCGGTGCCGGCTTGATCACCATCGAGCGGGACAAGGTCTACACCCAGCAATGGTTCAAGGCCGACAGCACCAACAGCGTGCAACATATCCGCGTGCCGGCGGGGCTTGAGGGCAATGCCTACGTCAACGTGCAGTTTGTGCGCGACATGGGCTCGGCCGAGGTGTACATGAGCCCGCTGTCCTATGGCGTGGTGCCCTTCAGCATCAACCTGGATGCGCGGCGCATGGCGTTGAAGGTTGAAGGCCCGGCGAAGATCGAGCCGGGGCAGATGCTCGACATCAAGGTCAACGCCGACCGCCCAGGCCGCGCGGTGGTTTATGCGGTGGACGAAGGCATCCTGCAAGTGGCGCGCTACCAGACGCCGGATCCGCTGGGCTTCTTCTTCCAGAAGCGTGCGCTGGAGGTCGGCACCAGTCAGATCCTTGACCTGATCCTGCCGGAATTCAGCCGCCTGCTCAGTGGGGCAGCGCCTGGTGGCGATACGGAAGGCGCCCTGGCCAATCACCTCAACCCGTTCAAGCGAAAACACCAGCCGCCGGTGGCGTGGTGGTCTGGACTGGTCGACCTGCCCGCTGGCGAAACCGTGCTGCATTACCAGGTGCCGGACAGCTTCAACGGCAAGCTGCACCTGTTTGCAGTCGCGGTGGACAATGACAGTGTGGGCGTCAGCGAGGCCAATACCGAAGTCCGCGGCCCGATCGTGATCACGCCCAACGTGCCGGCCTTTGTGGCGCCGGGAGATGTGTTCAACGTCAGCGCCGGGGTGTTCAGCAACCTCGACGCGGCGGCAGAGGTGAAGTTTGAACTGCAGACCAGCGATGGCCTGAAGGTACAGGGCGACAAGGGCAGCACCTTGTCCCTGCAACCGCGCAAGGAAGGCACCGCCGAGTTCAAGATCAAGGTTGGCGAGACCCTGGGTTCGGCGGACCTGCGATTTGTCGCAGTGCTGCCGGATGGCAAACGCATCCAGGTCGCCGAAACCACTTCGATCCGCCCACTGAGCGAACATCGCGTCGCCCTGAGCCTGGGCCGCTTTGAGAGCGCCAGCAAAGAGCTCAAGCCGACCCGCGAATTGTTCAGCCAACTGCGCGACGTACAGTTGGGCGTGGCGGCCTCGCCACTGGTGTGGGCCAACGGCCTCAAGCATTACCTGGACGACTACGGCTACGCCTGCACCGAGCAACTGGTGTCCAAGGCCATGCCGGCGTTGATCTGGGGCGGCAACGCACCTGAGGCCGAACAGGCCTTCGGCAGTGCGGTGCGCATGCTGCGCCAGCGCCAGAACCAGGCCGGCGGCTTTGGTTTGTGGGCGGCCAACCCGGACGTGGCGCCGTACGCCAGCCTGTACGCCACCGACTTCCTGATCGAAGCCAAGGAGCGTGGCCTACCGGTGCCGGAAGACCTGTTGGTGCGCTCGAATGCGTACCTGACCGACCTGGCCAATGGCCCTAGCGAGGGCCTGTCGGAATTGCGTAATCGCGCCTACGCCAGTTACCTGCTAAGCCGTCAGGGGATTCTGGTAAGCGGCGCCTTGAGCGATATCCGCGAGCGCTACGAGGGCTACTTCAAGGACAGCTGGCAGAACGACTTGGGCGCCGCCTACCTGGCGGCCAGCTACAAGCTGCTCAAGCAGGATCGCCAGGCTGACACGCTGTTCCGCAAAATCCCCTGGCGCTCGCTTGTGGATAAGTGGGACAGCGACGGTTTGTACTACGACCCGCTGGTGCACGACGCCGAACACCTGCACCTGTTGGCGCGACATTTCCCAGAGCTGATGGAAGATGTGCCTACAGCGCTGCTGGATAAACTCGGTAAGCGCCTCAACGAGCAGCGTTACAACTCGCTGTCGGCAGCCCTGCTGCTGCGCGCCCTGGACAACTACGGCCAGCGTGCGCAAAGCGACATGACCCTCAAGGCCACGGCCTGGCTGGGGGACAAGCAGCAGCAATTGCTGGAGATGGCCGGTCAGCCACCCCGCGCCGCCGTGCCGGGTGCGACGCAGAAGCTGGTGATGGAAAAATCCGACGGCCCGGCGGCGTTCTTCATGCTCAGCGAAGCCGGTTTCGACAAGGGCACCAAGCTCAAGCCGATCACCAATGGCCTGGAGATCATCCACGAATACCTCGACCTCAAGGGCGAGCCGGTGAGCAAGATCGTGGTAGGTGATGAGTTCCTGGTGCGTCTGCGTCTGCGCGCGACCGACCGTGACCAGGTGCAGCAAGTGGCCGTGGTCGACCTGCTGCCCGGTGGCGTCGAGCCTGTGTATAACTTGCCGCCGGAGCCGGAAGCCGCCAGCAGCGAGGAAGGTGAAGGCGAAGAGTCCGAGTACGTGGAAGAGGACAGCCAGGAAGAAGAAAGCTGGCAAGCCCCCATCGGCGAAACCGAACTGAGTAACTGGCAGCCGGAGTACGTGGACGTACGTGATGATCGAGTGGTGTTGTACGGCACCGCGCTGCGTGACGTAGGCACTTTCGTGTACCGCGTGCGCGCTACCAATGCCGGCACGTTCAATACGCCACCGGCCTACGCCGAAGGCATGTACGAAACCACCCTGCAAGGGCGCGGCAAAGTAGGCCAGCTTGAAATTACCAAGCCTTAAGCGCCTGACACTGCCGCTGTTCGCAGCGGCGGTGATCCTGGTGGGGCTGCGAGTGTGGCCCCATGCGCCGCTGGAGCAGACCGTCACGTCATCACGTGTGGTGTTGGCCGATGACGGCTCGTTGCTGCGCATGACCTTGGCGGATGACGGGCAATACCGTCTTTGGCTACCGCTGGAGCGGATTTCTCCTTCATTGGTCGAAGCCTTGCTGCTCAAGGAAGACCGCAATTTCTACTGGCACCCGGGGATCAATCCCCCGGCGTTACTGCGCGCGGCCATGGCCACCTACAGCGGTGGCCAGCGCCAGGGTGGCTCGACCTTGAGCATGCAATTGGCACGGCGCCTATGGGACTTGAACACCCGCCAAGTGCCGGGCAAGTTGCAGCAGATGGCCTTGGCGCTGTGGCTGGAGGCGCGCTACAGCAAGCACGACATCCTTGAGGCCTACCTGAACCTGGCGCCGATGGGCGGCAATATCGAAGGTGCCGAGGCGGCCAGCCGTATCTACTTCGGCAAGTCGGCGACGCAGTTGTCGCTTTCCGAGGCGTTGGCGCTGGCGGTGATCCCACAACAACCGGGGCGACGCGCGCGCTTCGGCCCGTCGCTGCAACAGGCGCGACAGCGCTTGATGGATGACTGGCGCGAGACTTATCCACAAGACCCGCGCAACGCCAGCTTGTTGGACTTGCCTCTGGAAGCACGCAGCCGCCAGCAGATTCCGTTCCTGGCGCCGCATTTGAGTGAACAACTGCTGGCGTCCCAGCCCGGCAATGAGCTGAACAGCACCCTCAACCTGCCGCTGCAACAATTGCTCGAACGCCTGATCACCGGCTTCATCGCCGAACGGCGCAGCACGGGTGTGGAAAACGCCACGGCGATCCTGATCGACAGCCGCGACCAGAGCGTCAAGGCATTGGTCGGGTCGGCGGACTACTTATCCACAAGCCTTCACGGCCAGGTCAATGGCGTGGTGTCGCGGCGCTCACCAGGGTCGACACTCAAGCCGTTCCTGTACGGACTGGCGCTGGACCAAGGGGTGATTCACCCCATGAGCATCCTCAAGGACCTGCCGAGTAACTTCGGCTACTTCCAGCCGGAAAATTTCGACGGTAGTTTTGTCGGGCCACTGACGGCGTGGGACGCACTGATCCGTAGTCGCAACATCCCGGCGGTGTGGCTCGCCAGCCAGGTCAAGTCGCCCTCCCTGTATGGACTATTACAACGCGCCGGGATCAAAGGCCTGCGTGACGAAAGCCATTACGGCCTGGCCCTGGCCCTCGGTGGCGGTGAAATGACCCCGGAAGAATTGGCGCGTCTGTACGTGATGTTGGCCGGGGACGGGCATCTGCGGCCTTTGCGCTACTTGCAGGAACAGCCCCAGACCACCGGCGTCCCACTGCTGACGCCCCAGGCCGCGTTCATGGTGCGCGATATGCTGCGCCGAAACCCTCGCCCGGATGGTCTGCCCGGACGCCACTGGCGTACCGCCTGGAAAACCGGCACTTCCTGGGGTTTTCACGATGCGTGGAGTGCAGGACTGGTGGGCCCCTACGTGCTGGTGGTGTGGGTGGGTAATTTTGATGGCCGGCCGAACCCTGCCTTCATCGGCGCCAAAACCGCCGCGCCGTTGTTCTTCCGCATCGCCGACGCCCTGCCTCTGGCCTTGCCCAACGTGGTCATCAAGGCCGACAAACCGCCCGCCGGGCTGGTGCGCATCGATGTCTGCGCCGCGTCCGGCGAGTTGCCTAACCGCTGGTGCCCGCAAACCCGCAAGACCTGGTACATCCCCGGCGTGTCACCGATTCGCGTGTCCAACCTGCACCGCCCGGTGCTGATCGACACCCGCACCGGCAAGGCCGCCTGCCCGCCGCTCGATGCGCAATACACCCGCGAGGAAGTCTTCGAATTCTGGCCCAGCGATGTGCAACGCCTGTACCGCGCCGCCGGTCTGCCGCGCCGTACGCCGCCCAGCGTGATGAAAAACTGCCAGCCCAACCGCCTCAGTGACCAGAGCGAAGCCCCGCAGATCCGCTCGCCGCTGACTCAGGTGAGCTATCAGTTGCGCCTGTCCCAGCCTCAGGAAAGCATCCCGCTGAATGCCAACGCCGCCAGCGATGCAGCGACGCTGTACTGGTTTGCCGATCAAACCCTGATCGGCCAAGGGCCACCGCAAACCACGCTGAATTGGCGGCCGGGCAAGTCGGGGGAGTATCGGTTGCGGGTCAGTGATGATCAGGGCCGCAGTGTGAGTCGGGGGTTGAAGGTGGAGTTTGTGCCCTGATCAGGCATCTTCATCGCTGAAACTGCCCTTGCTCACACGTTTGGCAAACGCCTGTACGCCCCCCCCATTTTGCGCTGCTCAAACAGTGAGAACACTGGCGTACCCCCAGCATCGCTACCAGCGCGCCGTAGCAACTGCCGACACGCCACCACGCAGGCTTTTGCCTCTTAATAAAAGCGCCGGTGAAGGTCCGGAAAGATCATCTGCGCAAACCACACGGGAAGCCCAGGATAGATCGAACGTGACTTGGCCGACGGCGCCTCGACGACGCCCATTTCAATCAATTTTTTGAGCTGATCACTCGCCACTCGATCATGAAGCCCAGAAAAGGTCTTGAAATCTGCTCGGGCAACCTCGCCTTGAGTCAGCAAGATATGAATAGCCTTGGCCATATCCTGCTTTACCCCGGACTCTAGAAAGCGACTCTCGAGTCCAATCACTCTTTCAAGTCGCTGGCGCAAGCTGACAAGCCCCATGGATTGCTCTACGTAATCCATTTGGTCGATACATACTTGCAGCATGAACTCTACAAACTCGAACAACCCGCGTTGGGTCAACTGACCTCGACCATCGAGATCACCTCGACGAGGCTGATCAGCAGCTCGCAGGCGCCCATAGTATTCATCCTGTTTTCGTGCCAGCCCTCGAGAAAGCGACCAAAGAGGCGACGCAAGCCCAAGTCGCATCAACTGCAAATGCGTGACCATGCGGACCACCCGGCCATTGCCATCCTCAAATGGATGAACAAATGCGAGACGATGGTGGTAAGCCAGTGCGCTGAGAACTCGGGAGGTCAGGTCGGGTTGCCCGCCGTATACCTGCTGCAGGCGTTTGAGCATTGGCGTGACGGACTCCCAAGCAGGCGCCGCATGATCACCTACCAGCACGTTGCGTTGTGCGACATGCCGCAATTGACCGGGTACAAGTAGTCGGCCATCACTGAGCCGCAAATCCTCATCACCGGCACTGGCAAAAAGGCGGCGATGGATGACAGATATGAGCTCAGGGGCAAAGAAAACACCCCAAGGCGCTTCGATTGATTTTGGCCGACGTACCGCTCGTTCCAACAACTCCTGAACACCGATATGACTTTCGGCCAGCTCACGCAGGTGTTTAGAGTCACGCCGGGGGACTCGCGCAGACAACGTTGAAGGCTCAGTGAATTGGCCTTCAATGAGATTGCTGTAATAGCTGTTGGTGATTCGCATCAGGCCGCCGATCCGGATGGCGGTATTTTCGGGAAGTAGACCCGTGAGTTTCCCTGCACGAAACGAAAGCGTTTCAGCCGTACGTAAAATTGACGCAGGGAAACCAGGAGATGGCCAGACAGGTTCCAACTAGTGGTTTCCGGAGATGAATTGCTGCGTCATTTTCCGCACCTTTTTCCGATTTATTTTCGGATCTATTTTTCCTTTGAGCCCAATATTAACGGGATATACAGACAGTTTTATACAACTATTTCAGGGAAGACTTTCCGATTTATTTTCTGATTTTTTCAACTGCCTCAATGAGCTCCACATAGCTGGACTCCCCTCCACCCGTCGCCCCCGACAACCAACCCCAAACAAAGCTGAGCGTGGTTACCCCGGCAGCATCCAAACCGACCGTGCCACGCGACCAACCGGACAACAGCTCACCGTCCAAGGTCAGGCACTGAAACAGCAATTCGATAGTGTCTGGGCCTGTCACTCGGCCCACTTGCGTGCCCAGGCGAATGCGTCCGCCCTGGTAAGTGCTGGAAATGGCATCACCCTCGACAAGGTAATGAAACACCGTGTCCGAGCCGGAAAGCCCCTGGGCGTTGTTGGCGACGGTGAAGCGGCGGTTGTTCAAGCGCTGGTGGAGCTGGGAGGGGGTTTGCATCGAGGGCGCGTCCTTTCGCGAGAGCCTGGAGACCCGGGCGGGCCTCCAGGATGTGGCGGGTTACTCCACGGTTACCGACTTCGCCAGGTTGCGCGGCTGGTCGACGTCAGTGCCCTTGAGCACGGCCACGTAATACGACAGCAACTGCAGCGGGATGGTGTAGAGGATCGGCGACAGGGTGTCGTTGATGTGCGGCATGTTGATGACGTGAGTGCCCTCACCATTGGTCATGCCAGCTTTTTCGTCGGCAAACACCACCAGCTGGCCGCCACGGGCGCGGACTTCCTGCAGGTTGGACTTGAGCTTTTCCAGCAGTTCGTTGTTCGGCGCCACGGTGACCACCGGCATGTCGTCATCCACCAGGGCCAATGGGCCATGCTTGAGTTCGCCGGCCGGGTAGGCTTCGGCATGGATGTACGAGATTTCCTTGAGCTTGAGCGAACCTTCCATCGCCACCGGGTATTGCGCGCCACGGCCGAGGAACAGGGTGTGGTTCTTGTCGGCGAACAGTTCGGCGACTTTTTCCACGGTGCTGTCCATGGCCAGCGCTTCGCCGAGGCGGGTTGGCAGGCGGCGCAGTTCTTCAACCAGCGTGGCCTCGACGCCTTCGGCCAGGGTGCCGCGCACTTGACCCAGGGACAGGGTCAGCAGCAGCAGGCCCACCAACTGGGTGGTGAAGGCTTTGGTGGATGCCACGCCGATTTCGCGACCGGCTTGGGTCAACAGGGTCAGGTCGGATTCACGCACCAGGGAGCTGATGCTGACGTTGCAGATCGCCAGGCTGGCCAGGAAGCCCAGTTCCTTGGCGTTGCGCAAGGCGGCCAGGGTGTCGGCGGTTTCGCCGGACTGGGAGATGGTCACGAACAGGGTGTCGGGCTGTACCACCACCTTGCGGTAGCGGAATTCGCTGGCGACTTCGACCTGGCACGGGATGCCGGCCAGTTCTTCCAACCAGTAACGCGCAACCATGCCGGCGTGGTAGCTGGTGCCGCAGGCGACGATCTGCACGTTGCGCACTTTGGCGAACAGCTCGGCAGCCTGTGGGCCGAAGGCGTTGACCAGCACTTGGTTCTGGCTCAGGCGACCTTCCAGGGTGCGTTGCACCACAGCCGGTTGCTCGTGGATTTCCTTGAGCATGAAGTGGCGGTATTCGCCTTTGTCGGCGGCTTCAGCGCCGTCGCGGTACTGCACGGCTTCACGCTCGACGGACTGACCGTTAATGTCCCAGATTTGCACGCTTTCACGGCGGATGTCAGCGATATCGCCTTCTTCCAGGTACATGAAGCGGTCGGTGACCTGGCGCAGGGCCAGTTGGTCGGAGGCAAGGAAGTTTTCGCCCAGGCCCAGGCCGATCACCAACGGGCTGCCACTGCGAGCGGCAACCACGCGGTCCGGTTGGCTCGCACTGACCACGGCCAGGCCATAGGCGCCGTGCAGTTCCTTGACCGTGGCCTTGAGGGCGGTGGTCAAGTCGCTGTGGTCCTTGAGCTTGTGATTGAGCAAGTGGGCGATGACTTCGGTGTCGGTGTCCGAGGTGAACACGTAGCCCAGGCCTTTCAGTTGTTCGCGCAACACTTCGTGGTTTTCGATGATGCCGTTGTGCACCACGGCCAGGTCGCCGGAAAAGTGCGGGTGGGCGTTGCGTTCGCACGGCGCACCGTGGGTCGCCCAACGGGTGTGGGCAATGCCCAGACGGCCAACCAGCGGCTCGCCGGCCAGGGCCTGCTCCAACTCGCTGACCTTGCCCGGACGGCGCATGCGCTCCAGCTTGCCGGCGTTGGTGAAGACGGCCACACCGGCGCTGTCATAGCCACGGTATTCCAGGCGCTTGAGGCCTTCGATCAGGATCGGGGTGATGTTGCGTTCAGCGACTGCGCCTACGATGCCACACATGGTGTTTCTCCTAGATGATTGCCGCGCATATCAGCGTAATGCCGCGGGCTTGGATCTGGTCGCGGGCCTCAAGCGGCAGGCGATCATCGGTGATAAGGGTATGGACGCTGCTCCAGGGCAGTTCCAGGTTGGGAATCTTGCGGCCGATCTTGTCGGATTCGACCATGACCACCACTTCCCGGGCGACCTCGGCCATGACGCGGCTCAGGCCCAGCAATTCGTTGAAGGTGGTGGTGCCGCGCAGTAAATCGATGCCATCGGCGCCGATAAACAGTTGGTCAAAGTCATAGGAACGCAGCACTTGCTCGGCGACCTGGCCCTGGAACGAGTCCGAATGCGGGTCCCAGGTGCCGCCGGTCATCAGCAGCACCGGTTCGTGTTCCAGTTCGCTCAACGCACGGGCGACGTGCAGGGAGTTGGTCATCACCACCAGGCCGGGCTGGTGGCCCAACTCGGGGATCATGGCGGCCGTAGTACTGCCGCTGTCGATGATGATGCGCGCATGTTCACGCAGACGCATCACGGCGGCACGGGCGATGGCGCGCTTGTACACCGAGATGGGTTGGGTCGCGTCGCCCACCAGTTCCTGGGGCATGGTGATGGCGCCACCGTAACGGCGCAGCAGCAGGCCATTGCTTTCGAGGGCGGCCAGGTCCTTGCGGATCGTAACTTCCGAGGTTTCGAAACGCTTGGCCAACTCGTCCACGCTGACTTCGCCCTGTTCATTGAGCAAGGTCAGGATATTGTGGCGTCGTTGGGGGGTATTTCGTTTCGACATTTTGGCTTTAAGTTTCGTTTCGAAAGATAACGAAGGCAATCAAAACCTATTCGGAGAAAATCGTCAATATGCGGGTATAAAAAAACCTGTGGGTGGTTAGCCAACAGGTTTCAGTGAGTGTGGATAACTCAGGTCTTTTTGATTTTGACCGGGCGCTTCCAGCCGTCAATGTTGCGTTGGCGGGCGCGGGCTACCGCCAGTTGAGACTTATCCACATCCTGGTTGATGGTCGAGCCCGCCGCCGTGTTCGAGCCATCTCCGATGGAGACGGGGGCGATCAGCGAGTTGTTGGAGCCGATAAATACGTCTTCACCAATGGTGGTCTGGTATTTGTTCGCGCCGTCGTAGTTACAGGTAATGGCACCCGCGCCAATATTGCTGCGAGCCCCAATCACCGCATCACCGAGGTAGGCCAAGTGGCCAGCCTTCGCATCGTCACCCATTTTGGCGTTTTTCAGCTCGACGAAATTGCCCACGTGCGCCCTGGCGCCCATCACGGTTCCGGGGCGCAAACGCGCAAATGGACCCGCATCGCTGCCCTCACCCATCACCGCGCCGTCCAGATGGCTGTTAGCCTTGACCACCACACCTTTGCGCAGGGTGCTGTCCTTGATCACACAGTTCGGGCCAATCACCACGTCGTCTTCGATAATCACGCGACCTTCGAGGATCACGTTGATGTCGATCAGCACATCGCGGCCGACAGTCACTTCACCCCGTACGTCGAAGCGTGCCGGGTCACGCAACGTCACGCCTTGGGCCATCAGGCGACGGCCTTCGCGCAATTGGTAGTGACGTTCCAGTTCGGCGAGTTGCTTGCGGTCGTTGGCGCCCTGCACTTCCATCGGGTCGTGGGGCTGCTCGGTGGCGACCAACAGGCCATCGCTTACCGCCATCTCGATGACGTCGGTGAGGTAGTACTCGCCCTGGGCGTTGTTGTTGGACAGACGGCTCATCCAATCGCCGAGCTTATCGGCAGGGACCGCCAGGATCCCGGTGTTGCCCTCGGTAATGGCGCGCTGGGCTTCGCTGGCATCTTTGTGCTCAACGATAGCGGCAACCTTGCCATCGGCGTTGCGCACGATGCGCCCGTAACCGGTGGGATCATCCAGTTCAACCGTCAGCAGGCCCATCTGGCCAGGCACGACGTGCTTGAGCAGGCGCTGCAGGGTTTCGACTTCGATCAGCGGCACGTCACCGTAGAGAATCAGCACAGTGTCGGCGCTGATGAAGGGCACGGCTTGAGCGGTGGCGTGGCCGGTGCCCAGTTGTTTGTCTTGCAATACGAAATTCAGATCGTCCGCGGCGAGGCGTTCACGCACCGCATCGGCACCATGGCCAATCACCACGTGAATGCGCTGCGGATCGAGTTGCCGGGCGCTGTGGATAACATGGCCCAGCATGGAATTGCCGGCAACCGGGTGCAGCACCTTGGGCAGGGCCGAACGCATACGGGTGCCCTGGCCTGCGGCGAGAATGACGATTTCAAGAGACATGAGTGGCTACCAATCCTGGGCGGTCCGGCTTCAGACCAGAGAAGTGTTTTGCAAAAAAAGAAAAAGGGTAGCCGAGGCTACCCTTTTTAATCAATCGCGCTTGAAGCATGACGGCATGGCCGCTTACTTCTTGCGGATCTGCTGGAGCGTGCGCAGCTGAGCTGCAGCCTCGGCCAGACGTACAGCAGCAGCGCTGTAGTCGAAGTCCGCACCCTTTTCGTTCAGGGCCTTCTCAGCAGCCTTGACGGCTTCCTGAGCGGAGGCTTCATCCAGGTCGCCAGCACGTTGCACGGTGTCGGCAAGTACCTTGACCATGTTCGGCTGAACCTCGAGGAAACCACCAGAGATGTAAAACACCTCTTTTTCCCCGCCTTGCTTGGTCAGAGTGATCGGACCTGGCTTCAAGCTGGTGATCAACGGCGCGTGACCCATGGCAATACCAAGGTCACCGAGTTCGCCGTGTGCAATCACCATCTCTACCAGACCGGAGAAGATTTCCCCTTCCGCGCTGACGATATCGCAATGGACTGTCATAGCCATCTGATTGCCTCAACCTGATGAGCGCCCGTTTCCGGGCGCCTGGATTACAGTTTCTTGGCTTTCTCGATCGCTTCTTCGATGCCGCCGACCATGTAGAACGCTTGTTCTGGCAGGTGGTCGTAGTCACCGTTGAGGATGCCTTTGAAGCCAGCAATGGTGTCTTTCAGGGAAACGTATTTACCCGATGCACCGGTGAAGACTTCAGCCACGAAGAACGGCTGCGACAAGAAACGCTGGATCTTACGAGCACGGTTTACCAACTGCTTGTCGGCTTCCGACAGCTCGTCCATACCCAGGATCGCAATGATGTCCTTCAGTTCTTTGTAACGCTGCAGCACGTACTGAACGCCGCGAGCGGTGTCGTAATGCTCCTGGCCGATCACGTTCGGGTCCAGCTGGCGCGAAGTCGAGTCGAGTGGATCGACCGCTGGGTAGATACCCAGGGAAGCGATGTCACGGGACAGTACGACGGTGGCGTCCAAGTGGGCGAAGGTGGTCGCTGGCGACGGGTCAGTCAAGTCATCCGCAGGTACGTATACCGCTTGGATCGAAGTGATCGAACCTTCCTTGGTCGAAGTGATACGTTCTTGCAGAACGCCCATCTCTTCAGCCAGGGTCGGCTGGTAACCTACTGCCGAAGGCATACGGCCCAGCAGTGCGGATACTTCAGTACCGGCCAGGGTGTAACGGTAGATGTTGTCGACGAACAGCAGAACGTCGTTACCTTCGTCACGGAACTTCTCGGCCATGGTCAGGCCAGTCAGTGCTACGCGCAGACGGTTACCCGGCGGCTCGTTCATCTGACCGTAAACCAGTGCCACTTTGTCCAGAACGTTGGAGTCCTTCATCTCGTGGTAGAAGTCGTTACCCTCACGGGTACGCTCACCCACACCGGCGAACACGGAATAACCGCTGTGCTCGATGGCGATGTTACGGATCAGTTCCATCATGTTTACGGTCTTGCCTACACCGGCACCACCGAACAGACCGACTTTACCGCCTTTGGCGAACGGGCAGACCAGGTCGATAACCTTGATGCCGGTTTCCAGCAGGTCGTTGCCGCCAGCTTGTTCCGCGAACGAAGGTGCTGGACGGTGAATGCCCCAACGCTCTTCGGTGTCGATCGGACCAGCTTCGTCAATCGGGTTGCCCAGTACGTCCATGATCCGGCCCAGGGTCGCTTTACCGACCGGTACGGAGATGGCTGCGCCAGAGTCGACAACGTCCAGACCGCGCTTCAAGCCTTCGGTGGAACCCATCGCAATGGTACGAACTACGCCGTCGCCCAGCTGCTGCTGAACTTCCAGAGTAGTGTCCGCGCCTTGTACTTTCAGCGCGTTGTAGATGCTCGGTACGCTGTCGCGTGGAAATTCCACGTCGATAACGGCGCCGATGATTTGAACGATACGTCCGCTACTCATAGCTGGATCCTCTGAATATTTGAACCGTTAAACCGCGGCAGCGCCGCCGACGATTTCCGAGATCTCTTGGGTGATCGCAGCCTGACGCGCCTTGTTGTAGATCAGCTGCAAATCGCTGATCAGATCACCGGCGTTATCGGTAGCGTTTTTCATCGCGATCATCCGCGCCGCTTGTTCAGCTGCGTTGTTCTCGACCACCGCCTGGTACACCTGCGACTCCACGTAGCGCACCATCAAGCCGTCAAGCAGCTCTTTGGCGTCCGGTTCGTAGAGGTAGTCCCAGTGGTGCTTGAGTTCCTGATCCGGAGTCGCCACCAGTGGAATCAATTGCTCCACGGTTGGCTGCTGGGTCATGGTGTTGATGAACTTGTTGGATACCACGGAGAGGCGGTCAATCCGGCCTTCCAGGTATGCATCCAGCATCACCTTCACACTGCCGATCAAATCATTGATCGACGGCTCTTCACCCAGGTGGCTGATAGCTGCTACGACGTTGCCGCCGAAGTTGCGGAAAAAGGCCGCACCCTTGCTACCAACAACACACAGATCGATCTCGACGCCCTTTTCGCGGTTTACCGCCATGTCCTTGACCAGGGCCTTGAACAGGTTGGTATTCAAACCACCGCACAAACCACGGTCACTGCTCACAACCACATAACCCACACGCTTTACTTCGCGCTCGATCATGAATGGGTGGCGGTATTCCGGGTTGGCGTTGGCCAGATGCCCAATTACCTGGCGGATACGCTCCGCATAAGGACGGCTAGCAGCCATGCGCATTTGTGCCTTGCGCATTTTGCTGACCGCCACTTTTTCCATGGCGCTGGTAATTTTTTGCGTGCTTTTGATGCTCGCAATCTTACTGCGAATCTCTTTTGCGCCTGCCATGTAACACCTATCAGGTTAGCAAGCGGGAGCCTTGCGGCTCCCGCTGCGGCTTACCAGGTTTGGGTGGCCTTGAACTTCTCGATACCGGCTTTGAGGCCAGCGTCGATTTCGTCATTGAAGTCACCCTTCACGTTGATCTTGGCCAACAAGTCGGCGTGATCGCGGTTGAAGTAAGCAATCAGCGCTTGTTCAAAGCTGCCGACCTTGGCGATTTCGACGTCAGTCAGGAACCCACGCTCAGCGGCATACAGCGACAACGCCATGTCAGCGATCGACATTGGGGCGTATTGCTTCTGCTTCATCAGCTCGGTAACGCGCTGACCATGCTCAAGTTGCTTACGGGTCGCTTCGTCCAGGTCAGAAGCGAACTGGGCGAATGCCGCCAGTTCACGGTACTGAGCCAGAGCGGTACGGATACCACCGGAGAGCTTCTTGATGATCTTGGTCTGAGCGGCACCACCCACACGGGATACCGAAACACCGGCGTTCACTGCAGGGCGAATCCCTGAGTTGAACATGGCCGATTCCAGGAAGATCTGACCGTCGGTGATGGAAATCACGTTGGTCGGAACGAACGCGGAAACGTCGCCAGCCTGGGTTTCGATGATCGGCAGTGCGGTCAGGGAACCGGTTTTGCCGGTCACTGCGCCGTTGGTGAACTTCTCTACGTACTCTTCCGAAACGCGGGATGCGCGCTCCAGCAGACGGGAGTGGAGATAGAACACGTCGCCTGGGTAAGCTTCACGGCCTGGTGGACGGCGCAGCAGCAGGGAAATCTGGCGGTAAGCCACTGCTTGCTTGGACAGATCGTCATAAACGATCAGCGCGTCTTCACCGCGGTCGCGGAAGAATTCACCCATGGTGCAACCGGCATACGGTGCCAGGTATTGCAGTGCAGGCGATTCCGAAGCACTGGCAGCCACGATGATCGTGTTTTTCAGTGCGCCGTTCTCTTCCAGCTTGCGAACCACGTTGGCGATGGTCGATTGCTTCTGACCAATGGCTACGTAGACGCAGAAAATGCCGCTGTCTTTCTGGTTGATGATCGCGTCGATCGCCAGAGCGGTTTTACCGATCTGACGGTCACCGATGATCAGCTCACGCTGGCCACGGCCGACAGGGATCATGGCATCGACAGCCTTGTAGCCAGTCTGTACAGGCTGGTCTACCGACTTACGCCAGATCACGCCTGGAGCAACTTTCTCGACCGCGTCGGTCTCGGTGTTGCCCAGTGGACCTTTGCCGTCAACAGGGTTACCCAGTGCGTCGACTACGCGACCCAGCAGTTCCTTACCAACCGGAACCTCCAGGATGCGGCCGGTGCACTTGGCGCTCATGCCTTCAGCCAGAGACTGGTAAGCGCCCAGGATTACGGCACCTACGGAGTCCTGCTCCAGGTTGAGGGCCATACCGAAGACGCCGCCCGGAAACTCGATCATCTCGCCGGACATTACGTCGGCCAGACCGTGAATCCGCACGATACCGTCAGATACGCTGACGACAGTGCCTTCGTTACGGGCTTGGGAGGTCACATCGAGCTTGTCGATGCGGCCCTTGATAATTTCACTTATTTCGGAAGGATTGAGTTGCTGCATTGCTCTGCTGCCCCTTCAAACTCAAGATTTCAATGCTTCGGCAAGATTCGCGAGTTTGCCGCGAATCGAGCCATCGATAACCAGGTCGCCGGCGCGAATGACAATGCCCCCAATGAGGGACTTGTCTTCCGCAACTTGCAGGCGCACTTCCCGGTCGAGTCGTGCACTGAGAACCTTGGCGAGTTTGTCTTGCTGTTCTTGGTTCAATGCAAAAGCACTGGTCACTTCAACGTCTACCGACTTCTCTTGCTCGGCCTTGTACAGGTCGAACAGAGCGGCAATCTCCGGCAGAAGCAGGAGACGGTCGTTTTCGGCAACGACGTGGATGAAGTTCTGTACCTTCACATCGAACTTGTCGCCGCACACTTCAATAAAAGTGGCGGCCTTGTCTGCGCTCGTCAGTCGCGGGGCCTTGAGCACGCGCTGCATGGTGTCGTCTTGCGACACTGCTGCAGCCAGGCCGAGCATGGCTGACCAAGAGGCCAGCTGCTGGTGGGCCTGGGCGTGCTCGAAGGCTGCCTTAGCGTAAGGTCGGGCCAACGTGGTCAATTCTGCCATGATCGCCCTCGCTTAAATTTCAGCAGCCAGTTTGTTTACCAGCTCCGCGTGCGCGTTTTGATCGATTGTGGCACCCAGGATCTTCTCAGCACCGCCGACGGCCAGAGCACCCAGTTGGGCACGCAGCGCATCTTTGACACCGTTCAGTTCCTGCTCGATCTCGGCCTGAGCCTGAACCTTCACACGGTCAGCGTCGATACGGGCTTTTTCAACAGCCTCTTCAACGATCTGGTTACCGCGTTTCTTGGCTTGCTCAATGATTTCGGCTGCTTGAGCTTTCGCTTCGCGCAGTTGCTGACCCGCTTTATCTTGGGCCAACTCCAGGTCGCGAGCTGCTCGTGCTGCAGCGTCCAGCCCATCCGCGATCTTCTTCTGACGTTCGTGCAGAGCTGCGATGACCGGAGGCCATACGAACTTCATGCAGAAAACGACAAAAATCAAGAACGCTAAGGACTGACCAATAATGGTTGCATTAATGTTCACGCCAATACCTCGCTCATTCGTTGCACAACACACCAATCACTCGAAAAGACGAGTGATTAACCGGCGAGTTGACCAACGAAAGGGTTCGCGAAGGTGAAGAACAGAGCGATACCAACACCGATCATGGTCACGGCGTCGAGCAGGCCGGCGACGATGAACATTTTAACTTGCAGCATTGGAACCATTTCTGGCTGACGCGCTGCGCCTTCCAGGAACTTGCCGCCCAGCAGGCCGAAACCAATGGCAGTACCCAGGGCGCCCAGGCCGATCAACAGTGCAACAGCGATAGCGGTTAGACCAACTACAGTTTCCATCTTTCCTCCCGACTTTTACGTCGTATGGTTTAGGTTTTTTAGATTTTAAAGCGGTAAAACAAATCGTTTCATAGCCCGGTAGGGCCTACCTTCCCGTTTGACCGGGAAGGACATCAGACTAGTCGAGACTGGTCTTAATGGTTCTCTTCGTGCGCCATCGACAGGTAGACGATGGTCAGCATCATGAAGATGAAGGCCTGCAGGGTGATGATCAGGATGTGGAACACAGCCCACGCCCACTGCAGAACAATGCCCAGGCCGCTAAGCCAGAGCAGGCCGCTGCCGAACATCACAGCGATCAGAATGAACACCAGCTCGCCGGCATACATGTTGCCGAACAGTCGCAGAGCCAGGGAAATCGGCTTGGCGATCAGGGTCACGAATTCCAGCAGGAAGTTCACCGGGATCAGCAGGGCTTGAACGAAGATGTTCTTGCTGCCGAACGGGTGCAGGGTCAGTTCGCCGATGAAGCCGCCGATGCCCTTGATCTTGATGCTGTAGAAAATGATCAACGCGAAGACCGACAGGGCCATGCCCAGGGTTGCGTTCGGGTCAGTGGTCGATACGGCACGGAATGGGATGTGCGGGTCGCCGCTGATCGCCATGGCCAGCTGAGGAATCCAGTCAACCGGGATCAGGTCGACGGCGTTCATCAGGAACACCCAGACGAAGATGGTCAGTGCCAGCGGTGCGATCACCGGGCTACGGCCATGGAAGCTGTCTTTCACGCTGCCATCGACGAATTCGACCAGTACTTCAACGAAGTTCTGCAAAGCACCTGGTTGACCGGAAGTCGCCTTTTTTGCCGCCATGCGGAAAATGAAGACGAAGATCAGACCCAATGCGACCGACCAGCCCAGAGTGTCCAGGTGGAAAGCCCAGAAGCCCATTTCTTTGGCCTCTGCTGCGGAGTGGGCAAAGCCCCAGCCGCCATTAGGAAGCTGACCGAAGGTCAGGTTCTGCAAGTGGTGCTGGATATAGCCCGAAGCGGTTGTTTCTGCCATGGTTGCCTCAAACGCCCTAAGGTTTCGAAAGTCTTGTTTTCATTAGCAGGGGAGCGAACCAGCTGACCAGTTGGGTCAACACGAAGACGCCGAATACAGCCAGCGGCGCCAATGGCTTCACACCTGCAAAGGTCAGTGCAAACAGCACTGCCGTCAAAATCAGTTTCCCTGCCTCGCCGGCATAAAATGACCGGACGATAGCCTGGGCTGCTCGGGCGCCGGAAAACCGAAAGGCCCTGTGAGCAAAATACATATTGGGCAGCAAGGCTATCAGGCCTCCGCAGAGTCCTGAATATCCGGCAACGACTCCATGCCAATACCAAAGCGCCAATGCGGCGATCAGCAAAATGACAAATTGAGCCAATAAAACCGGAAAAACGGCCAAGCGATGGAACGGCAACGTGTTTGGCGTGCGGGTTTCCATCACTCTTGCTCCTCAATGGTCGGCTGCCGGAAATCAATAACTTGGCATAATTTGTGCCGACAAAATGCGCGCAGAGTATAGGGGCGGTTCTGCCCCTATTCAACTGTCGGGTAGTGATTTCCGATCACACGCTACATAAGCAAATGTTTCAGCGGATGTGGGCAAGGACGCCCTGGAGCTCATCAAGCGAGTTATAACCGATGACCAATTGCCCTTTACCTTTCTTGCCGTGGCGAATTTGCACCGCAGAGCCCAGGCGCTCGGCCAGGCGCTGCTCGAGACGGGCAATATCCGGATCAGGTTTGGTCGTTTCGACCGGTGCAGGTTTGCCGCTGAGCCACTGGCGAACCAAGGCCTCGGTCTGGCGAACGGTGAGCCCCCGTGCGACAACGTGTCGCGCCCCTTCAACCTGTTGATTTTCCGGCAAACCGAGCAAAGCACGGGCGTGCCCCATCTCCAGGTCGCCATGGGACAACATGGTCTTGATGACTTCCGGCAGCGCAATCAGGCGCAGCAAGTTGGACACGGTCACGCGGGATTTACCCACCGCCTCGGCCACTTGTTGCTGGGTCAGCTGGAATTCCTGTTGCAAACGCTGCAACGCGATCGCTTCTTCGATCGGGTTTAGGTCTTCGCGCTGGATGTTCTCGATCAACGCCATGGCGATGGCGGTTTCATCCGGTACATCGCGCACCATCGCCGGGATGGTTTCCTTGCCGGCCTGCTGACTGGCGCGCCAGCGCCGCTCACCGGCGATGATTTCAAAGCGTCCGCCGCCAATCGGGCGCACCACGATCGGCTGCATCACGCCCTGGGCCTTGATCGAATTGGCCAGTTCTTCCAGTGCCTGGGGGTCCATGTCCCGGCGTGGCTGGTATTTGCCGCGCTGGATCAGGTCCAGCGGCAGGTGTTGCAACTCGCGCTCGTCGGCCTGCACCGCTTGTTCCTCAAGCGATGTGACGGTCGGACCACTCAACAGTGCATCCAGTCCACGTCCGAGACCTCGTTTCTTGACGGCCATGGGGATTCCTTAAGTTGGCAGGGCTGCAGCGGTGCGTGAGTTGCGGCGTTGGCGGCGAACCATCTCGCCGGCCAGGGCCAGGTAGGCAATGGCGCCACGCGAGGACTTGTCGTACGCCAGCGCGGGCATGCCGTAGCTTGGCGCTTCGGCCAGACGGATATTGCGCGGGATCACCGTGTCGTAAAGCTGATCACCGAAATGTTCCTTGAGCTGCGCCGACACATCGTTCATCAGGCTCAGGCGCGGATCGAACATGGTCCGCAGCAAGCCTTCGATCTTCAGGTTCGGGTTGAGCAACTCAGCGATACGCTTGATGTTATCCACAAGGTCGCTCAAGCCTTCCAGTGCGTAGTACTCGCACTGCATGGGGATAATCACCCCATCAGCTGCCACCAACGCGTTCAGCGTGAGCATCGACAGTGACGGCGGGCAGTCGATCAAAATGTAGTCGTAATTCTCGCGGATCGGCGCCAAGGCGCTACGCAGACGGCTTTCCTTCATCTGCATTTCCAGCAGCACCACTTCCGCCGCTGTCAAATCGCGGTTGGCCGGCAGCAGTTGATAACCACCGTGTTCGGAGTAGTGCATGGCCTGGGCCAGGTCACACTCGCCAATCAGCAAGTCGTAGACCGAGTTTTCCAGGCCGTGTTTATCCACACCGCTACCCATGGTGGCGTTGCCCTGTGGATCGAGATCGATCAACAGCACCCGGCGCTTGGTGGCGACCAGGGATGCTGCGAGGTTGATGCAGGTGGTGGTTTTGCCCACGCCACCTTTCTGGTTCGCTATCGCGAATACCTTAGCCATTCTTGCTTGTGTTCCCAATCATGCCGTGCGGCGCAGTATCAGCAGATGGCGTTGGCCTTGGCAACCGGGTACGGCCAAGGCGTGTTCGCTATCGAGGTGGAAGTCTGCCGGCAATGCTAACAGCTCATCGCTTGGATGGACGCCCTTCATTGCCAGCCAGCGCGTATCGCGGTCGCCGAGGTGGCGGGTCCAGTTGCTGAAGTTCTCCATGCTGCTGAAGGCCCTGGAAACAATTCCGTTGAAAGGCTGTTCAGGCGTGAAGGCTTCGACGCGACTGTGGATAACGTGCAGGTTATCCAACTTGAGTTCGAGTTTGACCTGGGTCAGGAAGCGGGTTTTCTTGCCATTGCTGTCCAGGCAGGTCACTTGGGATTCGGGAAACAGGATGGCCAACGGAATGCCAGGCATACCGCCGCCACTGCCCACGTCCAACCAGCGGCCGTTTTCGATGAAGGGCATCACGCTCAAGCTGTCGAGCAAGTGACGGGACACCATTTCGTCGGGATCACGCACCGCGGTCAGGTTGTAAGCCTTGTTCCATTTGATCAACAACGCCAAATACCCCAACAGCAACTCATGCTGGGTTTCGGTCAGGTCGACGCCCAACTGACGTGCACCTGTGGATAACTCTTCTGCGTGTTGCGAGGTGACCAACGAACTCAAGCGCTTTGCTCCAACTGACGGCCCGCGCCGCGTTTTTTCAAATGAATCATCAACAGCGAAATGGCTGCCGGAGTGACGCCGGGGATACGTGAAGCCTGGCCCAATGTCTCGGGACGAGTTATCCACAGCTTGCTTTGGATTTCTTTCGACAGCCCGGAAATCCCGGTGTAGTCGATATCCGCAGGCAGCTTGGTGTCTTCACTGGCGCGCAGGCGAGCGATCTCGTCCTGTTGACGGTCAATGTATCCGGCGTATTTGGTCTTGATTTCAACCTGCTCGGCGACCTGTGGATCTTCTGCGCCCTGGCCGGTCACTTCGACCAGACCAGCGTAGTCGATTTCCGGACGCGACAGCAGGTTGAGCAAGTTGTATTCGTGGGTCAGCGGCGTGCCGAATTTTTCAGCGATCGCGTCGCCTTGTTCGGTGCCAGGACGAACCCAGGTGCTTTTCAGACGCTGTTCTTCCAACGCAATGCTTTCGCGTTTTTTGCAGAAGGCTTCCCAACGCACATCATCGACCAGGCCGAGTTCGCGACCCTTTTCGGTCAGGCGCAGGTCGGCGTTGTCTTCGCGCAGGATCAAACGGTATTCCGCCCGGGAAGTGAACATCCGGTACGGTTCCTGGGTGCCCAGGGTAATCAGGTCATCGACCAGTACGCCGATATACGCTTCGTCGCGACGCGGGCACCAGCTGTCTTTGCCTTGTGCACGCAGTGCGGCGTTGGTTCCGGCCAGCAAACCTTGGGCACCGGCTTCTTCGTAACCGGTGGTGCCGTTGATTTGGCCGGCGAAGAACAGACCGCCAATCACTTTGGTTTCCAGGCTGTACTTCAGGTCGCGCGGGTCGAAGTAGTCGTATTCGATGGCGTAGCCCGGACGCACGATGTGTGCGTTTTCCATGCCACGGATCGATTGCACGATCTGGATTTGCACGTCGAACGGCAGGGAAGTGGAAATCCCGTTCGGGTACAGCTCATGGGTGGTCAAGCCTTCGGGCTCGATGAAGACCTGGTGGCTTTCCTTGTCGGCAAAGCGGTGGATCTTGTCTTCGATCGATGGGCAATAACGCGGGCCGATCCCTTCGATCACCCCGGAGTACATCGGCGAACGGTCGAGGTTCGCGGCAATGATTTCGTGGGTGCGGGCATTGGTGTGGGTGATCCAGCAGCTCACCTGTTTCGGGTGCTGTTCTTTGGAGCCCATGAACGACATGACCGGAATCGGCGTGTCGCCGGCCTGTTCGGTCATCACCGAGAAATCCACAGAACGCCCGTCGATACGCGGCGGGGTCCCGGTTTTCAGGCGGCCAACACGCAGCGGCAATTCACGCAGGCGTTTTGCCAGGGCAATCGACGGCGGATCGCCGGCGCGACCACCGGAATAGTTCTGCATACCGATGTGGATAAGTCCGCCAAGGAAAGTCCCGGTGGTCAACACCACGGATTCTGCGAAGAAACGCAGGCCCATTTGCGTGACAACACCGCGTACCTGGTCTTGTTCGACGATCAGGTCATCTGCGGCTTGTTGAAATATCCACAGGTTCGGTTGGTTTTCCAGGGTTTCGCGCACGGCCGCCTTGTACAGGATACGGTCGGCTTGAGCCCGGGTAGCCCGTACGGCTGGGCCTTTGCGGCTGTTGAGCACGCGAAATTGAATACCACCCTTATCGGTAGCCATGGCCATCACGCCGCCAAGGGCATCGATTTCCTTGACCAGATGGCTTTTGCCGATCCCACCAATAGCGGGGTTGCAACTCATTGCACCGAGGGTCTCCACGTTGTGCGTGAGCAACAGGGTTTTTACGCCCATGCGTGCTGACGCCAGTGCTGCCTCGGTACCGGCATGACCGCCGCCGATGACGATCACTTCAAAACGGGAAGGGAAATCCACCACGCACCTCGTGCCTGCTTATGTAGGTAATCAGGAATTGTCTGTTGAAAGGGTTTTGGAGCAATGGCTGCAAGTATAGGGACTTAGCCCTTCCTAAAGAACCCTTTGCACAAAATTTAACCAGCTGTGGATGAATCACAGACAATAGAAATTAAAAGAGAGAAATTTATTAAATCTTTGTTTTTATGTTTATTTCTATGCAGCTACCTTTCTGTGGATAGATCTCTACAGGCCTTTAATTACGTTGTGTACAGAGATTCAAAAGTCTGTGGTCATGTACCAATGAGGGGCTTGGATAAGTGCTTTAAGCCTGTGGATTAAACAGGTGCTTATCCACAGGTGGGTTTTTACTCAGGTTTCAGGCCCTGTTATCAACTGGGCACAGAGGCGGTTATTCACAGGGCTTAATCCACAGAAATCGGTCACTTGGTGTGTATTTCGCCTACGGCCAAGCCCGCAGAATCGTCCGACTCGGCGATGAGCACTGCAAAAAGAGAGCTATTGTGAGAAAACGGCAGCGCAGTTAATAATAGCGATTATCATTAACCCGCCTTGTCATGCCCTATGTCCCCTCCTTCGCACACGTCCGCAGTCCAGCACATTTATGAGCAACACCATTCCTGGTTGCATGGGTGGCTCAAAGGTAAGTTGCATAACGCCTGCGATGCGGCCGACGTAGCTCACGATACGTTTGTGCGCATCTTGGGCGGACGTCATGCGGCGCAGATCCTTGAACCACGGGACTATTTGGCGACTATCGCGCGGGGCCTGGTGATTGATCGCTACCGTCGGCACGCCATTGAGCAGGCTTACAAGCAAACCTTGGCCGAACGGCCTGAAGCCACAGCTATCAGTGAAGAAGATAAAGCCATCATCATCGAAACCCTGGTGGCAGTGGATAAAGCCTTGTGCGGACTCGGCGAGCGAGCGCGGCGGATCTTCTTGCTGTCGCAGATTGAGGGACTGACTTATCAACAGATCGCCGACCAATTGCAGGTGTCACTGACTACAGTGAAGAAGCACATGATCCGAGCGTTGACCGAGTGTTCGCTGATCATGGCCAGCCTGTAATGGCGACGCCTGATCGCAAGACCTTCGAAGCCGCCGCCAGTTGGTATGTGCAGTTTCAATCCCAGCCACCTACGGCTGCGGAACGCTTGGCCTGGCAACAGTGGCTCAACGGCGATCCCTCCCATCAGGTCGCGTGGAACCAGATGGAACAGTTGCAGCGCAGCCTTGGCGCCCTGCCCCAAGACCTCACCCTGCGCGCCTTGTCGGCTACTCAACAACGTCGCCAGGTATTGAAGTGGGTGCTCGTATTGGGCAGTACGGGTTATCTGGGTTGGAATGTTCAGCAATACAGCAATGTAGGCGCCGACTACCGCACATCTGTAGGCGAACGCCGGCGTATCGAGTTGGCCGACGGCACGCGGATCCACCTCAATACCCGCACGGCGATTGACGTGGTCTTCGACGGGCGCCGGCGTTTGATCCGACTTCGCGAAGGTGAAGTACTTATCCACACGGGTAAGTCGGACGGGCAGCCCCCCTTTTATGTCGACACCCGCCAAGGCCGGATCCAGGCACTGGGGACCCGGTTTACCGTACGCCAATTGCCAGACACCACGCGTGTCGGGGTGCTGGAGGACCGGGTAAGGGTGTCGCCCGGTGATCAGCCCGATCATCTGCGATTGCTCAGTGCAGGTGAATGCGTCGACTTTGATCGTCAGAACGTAGGACCGAACCACGACTATCGAAGGTCCCAGGCTGCCTGGGTCGACGGCCAGTTGATCGTGTTGGATGCTCGACTGGGGGAGGTGATCGACGAACTTTCACGCTATAGACCGGGTGTCCTGCAATGTGATCAGGCCTGCGCTCGACTGCGTGTTTCCGGGACGTTCCGTCTGGACGCTACCGACGCGGTACTGGCCAACCTGCAAGCCACCTTGCCGATTCAGGTGAGGTATTTAACGCGATATTGGGTTTCGGTGAAGCGAAGCAGTTGACCGAAGAAATTATCCACAAGGGGGTTATCTTTTTTTTGCCTGGATCGGCCCTACAGGTAATCACGATGCAACCTTCAGGGCTAACCCACTTATGCGCCTCCCCATCCAGTTCCGCCAGCGACTTTCCCTCCATGGCATGACCTGCAACCTGCTGCTCAGCACGGCTGCCGTCGCCGGTGTCTTGCTATCCACAGGCGTCATGGCCGCCAGCGCGGTGCAACACTACGCCATTGGCGCCGGTCCTCTCGACAATGCCTTAAGCCAATTTGCGGCCAGGGCGAACGTGATCCTGTCTTTTTCGCCCCAGCAGACCGCGCGCTTGAATACGTCGGGGCTGGAGGGTAACTATTCGGTGGACCAAGGTTTTGCATTGTTGCTGCAAAACTCAGGGTTACAGGCGGTCGTTCAGGCCCCCGGCAGCTATGTCTTACAGGCTGTTCCGGCTGGCGAACTCACACTTGCGCCGACCACTGTCAGTACTTATCAACAGGCTGGTTTCAATCAAGAGATTGCTGGGGACGTGGGCTACAAGGCACAAAACAGCCGGATCGGCACCAAGACCAGCACACCTCTGTCGGAAACGCCCCGTTCGGTGTCGATCGTCACCGGCCAGCGCATCAAGGACCAGAAATCCCAGAGCCTGACTGAGGTCCTTGGCTACGTGCCAGGTATCTTCGCGCCGCCCTTCGCCGCCGGCGATGGTCTGGCGGGTGACCTGTTCTTCATTCGCGGTTTCAACGCAACGGATTACGGCTACGGCCTGCTGCGTGATGGCCTACGCGTTCAAGGTAATAGGTACGACACGACCAGCGAGCCTTATGGCCTGGAGCGGGTTGAAATCTTCCGGGGTCCTTCCTCCCTGCTCTACGGCGAAAATGCTCCTGGGGGCTTGGTGAACCTGGTCAGTAAACACCCCACGGCCACGCCACAGGGCGAGGTGCAGTTGGGCTATGGCTCGAACAACCGACGCCAAGTGGGTGTGGATATCTCGGGTCCGCTCAACGACAGCGACACTATTCTTGGTCGGGTAGTGATGCTCGGTCGCAAGTCCGACACACAGACCGATCATGTCCCGGACGATCGCCTCTACATCGCGCCATCCCTGACCCTGAACTTCGACGATTACAACAGCCTTACCTTGTTGGCCAATTACCAGAAGGATCACACCAACCTGGAACTCGGCCTGCCAGCCGCTGGCACCTTGCTTACAAACCCCAATGGCAAGTTGTCCAAACACACCATGCTCGGAGATCCGGACTGGAATACGTTCGAGCGCGAAGCCTGGAGCACCGGCTATGAATTTAGCCACAGTTTTAACGACGATTGGCAATTCCGGCAGAACTCACGCTACATGCAGTCGCGCATCAACCGTCATGAAACCTGGCCCGGTGCGCTGAACAACCGCGGCTTCGGCACTCAACTGAACATGACCGCCTACGATCGCTACAACAAGTCGATGGTTTATTCCCTGGATAACCAGCTGGAAGGAAAATTCCAGGTCGGTGGGCTGGAAAGCACCGTGCTGTTCGGCGCCAGCTATGACCGCACCTCATTCAATCAGGATTGGGACGCCGGGTTTGCCGGCACCATCAATGTGTATAACCCGGTGTACCTGCGGGATCCGTTGACCCCGGTGGCGGTGCAGAACACATTGCTCGAACAGCAGATGAAAGGCGTTTATGCACAGGTCCAGAGCAAATATGACCACTGGTTGTTTTTGCTCGGCGGTCGTCAGGATTGGGTCGACAGTGATTTCCGTGACAAGGTGAACAAAGCCAGCAATACGGGATCGCAAGACCGTAAGTTCACCTACCAGGGCGGGGTGATGTACCAGTTCGACAACGGCCTGACACCGTATGTGAGCTATTCCACTGCGTTTGTCCCTGTGCAGCAGATCTCCAACGCCGGATCACCGCTGAAGCCAATCACCAGCAGCCAGTACGAACTGGGCGTGAAGTACGAGCCGATCGGCTGGGATACGGCGATGACCGTGTCGGTGTATGACTTGCGCAAGCAAGACGATACCTACCTCGACGCCACCACCAATAGTTACCGCCAGGTGGGCGAAAGCCGGGCCAAAGGTGCGGAAGTCGAGGTGAACAGCAATCTCACGCCCAACCTGAATGTGACGGCAGCCTATACCTACACTGATGCGCGGATTACCAAGGATTCAGCAACATCGCTGGTCGAGGGGCGTCAGATGACGGGGGTTCCGCGCAACCAGGCGTCGGTGTGGGGCAAGTACCGTTTCCTCGATGGCCAACTCAAAGGTTTGTCCCTGGGCGGCGGTGTGCGTTACTTCGACAGTACCTTTTCCTACACCGCACCCACGCTCTACGGGAAGTTGGACGCCGGCAGCGTCACCTTGGTGGATGCAGCCATTGGCTATCAGATCGACAAACACTGGTCCGTGGACGTGAACGCCAAGAACCTGTTCGACAAGGAATATGTTTCTGGATGCAACGATGCGGGCCGCTGCTATTGGGGTGACAGCCGTACCTTGCTCGGTACGGTGTCTTACAACTGGTAAGGCGCTGTGGATAACTCGGTTATTTACCGATACAGAAGCTGGAAAAAATCCGTCCCAGCAAATCATCGGAGCTGAATGCACCGGTGATCTCACCCAACAGTTGCTGTGCCTGACGTAAATCCTCAGCCAGCAGCTCCCCTGCGCCTGCCAAGGTCAACTGCGCCCGGCCGTGTTCTAACGCTGCGCTCGCATGGCGCAACGCCTCCAGATGCCTGCGGCGTGCGCTGAAGCTGCTTTCCGAGGTCTGCTCGTAGCCCATGCAGGCCTTGAGGTGCTCGCGTAGCAGCTCCAGGCCATCCCCTGCCGCTTTCGCGCTCAGGCTGATGGTGACATGGCCATCCGCGCTGGTTTCCATGGCAATGGCTTCACCGGTCAGGTCGGCCTTGTTACGGATCAAGGTGACTTTGGCCGGGTCTGGCCGTTGCTCAAGGAATTCCGGCCACAGTGCAAAAGGATCCACAGCCTCAGGCGCGGTGGCATCCACCACCAACAGCACCCGATCCGCTTCACTGATGGCTTTGAGCGCTCGCTCTACGCCAATCTTTTCCACCTGGTCATCGGTATCGCGCAAGCCAGCGGTGTCGACCACGTGCAGGGGCATGCCGTCGATGTGGATATGTTCACGCAAGATATCCCGCGTCGTGCCAGCAATCTCGGTGACGATCGCCGCTTCACGCCCAGCCAGCGCGTTGAGCAGGCTGGATTTGCCGGCATTGGGCCGACCGGCAATCACCACGGTCATGCCATCGCGCAACAAAGCGCCCTGCCCGGCTTCACGCAGTACTGTGGATAACTCATCGCGGACTTTATCCAGCATCGTCAAGACAAGGCCATCGGCGAGAAAGTCGATTTCTTCCTCCGGGAAATCAATCGCCGCCTCTACGTAGATACGCAGGCTGATCAACTGCTCGGTCAAGTTATGCACACGCGTGGAAAACGCGCCCTGCAGGGAGCGCAGTGCATTGCGTGCCGCCTGTGCAGAACTGGCTTCGATCAAGTCAGCGATGGCTTCGGCCTGGGCCAGGTCGAGTTTGTCGTTCAGGAAGGCGCGTTCACTGAACTCTCCTGGGCGAGCCAAGCGGCAGCCCAATTGCAGGCAGCGCTGCAACAACATATCCAGCACAACCGGGCCGCCATGCCCCTGCAATTCCAGGACATCTTCGCCGGTGAATGAGTTTGGTCCCGGGAAGTAAATCGCCAGCCCCTCATCCAACACACTTTTGTCGGCATCGAGGAATGCCCCGTAATGGGCATATCGCGGCTTCAACTCGCGGCCGCTGATAGCCTCGGCCGCCTTACCGGCGAGCGGTCCGGAGATACGAACGATACCGACACCGCCGCGACCTTGAGCGGTAGCGACAGCAGCGATGGTTTCACGAGGAGCGCTCATCAGCAGGTTCCAGAACTAAAGTGACGGAAAGCAAAACGCCCCACTAGGGGGCGTCTTGAGTGGTTATCCACAGAGTAAATTACGCAGAGGCTTTTGCGGTAGCCGCTTCGATTTTACGTGTGATGTACCACTGTTGAGAGATCGACAACACGTTGTTGACCACCCAGTACAGCACCAGGCCCGCTGGGAACCACAGGAAGAAGAAGGTGAAGATGATTGGCATCATTTTCATCACCTTGGCCTGCATCGGATCCGGCGGAGTCGGGTTCAAACGCTGCTGGATGAACATGGTCGCGCCCATGATGATCGGCAGGATGAAGAACGGGTCTTTGATCGACAGGTCAGTTATCCACAGCATGAACGGTGCCTGGCGCATTTCCACGCTTTCCAGGAGTACCCAGTACAGCGACAGGAATACCGGCATCTGTACCAGAATCGGCAAGCAACCACCCAGCGGGTTGATCTTCTCTTTCTTGTACAGCTCCATCATGGCCTGCGACATTTTCTGCCGGTCATCGCCATGTTGTTCTTTCAGCGCTGCCAGTTTCGGGGCCACGGCGCGCATGCGTGCCATCGACTTGTAGCTGGCTGCCGACAGTGGGAAGAAGATCCCCTTGATCAGCATGGTCAGGAAGATGATCGAGAAGCCCCAGTTACCCACAATGCTGTGGATATGTTGCAGCAACCAGAAAATCGGCTGGGCGATGAACCACAGGAAGCCGTAATCCACAGTCAGTTCCAGACCTGGGGACAACTCTTTCAGCACAGCCTGGCTTTTCGGACCAGCGTACAGGGTGGCGCTGGTTTCAGCCTTGGCACCTGGTGCGACGGTCAACGCCGGGCCAGTGAAGCCAATGATGTAGTTACCTTGGCTGTCCTTGCGGGTTTGAACCAGGTTCGCGTCACCCTTGCTCGGGATCCAGGCGGTCACAAAGTAGTGTTGCAGCCACGCAACCCAGCCACCTTGGACGGTTTCTTTCAGCGAGCCCTTGTCGATATCTTTCATCGACACTTTTTTGTACGGTTCGCTACTTGTCCACAGGGCAGCGCCCAGGTAAGTCGCGGTGCCGGTAGCAGTGCTGGAAGAAGGATCGGAACTGGCGTCACGCTTGAGTTGGGCAAACAGGTTGCCGCTCCATGGTTTGTCGCTTTCGTTGTCGATCAGGTAAGTGACCTTCAAGTCGTACAGACCACGGGTAAAGCTGAAACGCTTGATGTAGTTGACGCCGTCGAGGCTGAATTTCAGGTCAACGTTCAACTGGTTCTGGCCATCAGCCAGTTGATAAGTCTTCTGTTCGGTCGAATAAACCGGACGACCGGTAGCACGCGCATCCGGACCGTTGGTGCCGGTCAGGCCACTTTGCGCCAGATAAGTACGTTCACCACCGTTATCGAACAGTTGGAACGGAACATCCGGATGGTCTTGGCGACGTGGATACAGCGGCAGTTTCAACTGCGCGATATCACCACCTTGTGGATCGATAGCCAGGTCGAGCACATCCGTTTTGACGTGGATGAGGTCTTTATTGGTGACCACTGGCGTTTCTAAAGGGGCGCTTGTCTCGCCATTCGCGCTGGGAACATCGGCACTCGCGGACGCATTGTTACCCAGCGGGGTGTCCGGAATAGCCGGCGCAGCCTGATTGGTAGCAACATTCTGAGTCGGCAGGGCAGCCTGGCCGTAGTCCTGGTTCCAGTTAAGAACCATGACGTAGGACACGATTGCCAGGGCGACGATCAGGATCGTGCGTTTAATATCCATGATTACTCGGCCATCGAAGAAGAACGGGAGGTAGGGATAGGCGGAACCGGGTCATAACCACCGGGATTCCACGGATGACAGCGACCTAAACGACGAAAGGTCAGCCAGCCACCGCGCAGAAGACCATGATTTTCTATGGCCTCTAACGCGTAGCAGGAACAACTGGGGTAGAAACGACAGTGGTTGGCCATCAGAGGACTAATGGCATAGCGATAAAACTGGATCGGAACGAGGGCCAGTTTACGCATCGGTACTGTCTACCCCTACAGTTTCGGTGTTGGCTACTGGAGCTGGTTTGTTGGTACGCGCCAGACGTTTCCAGAGCTTGCCGAAATGCTGAATCAATTCGGGGTTTTCTACATCACCCAAGCCTTTGCGCGCGACGATAACAATATCCCAACCAACCAGAGTGTCCTGGTGGAGGCGAAACGATTCGCGCATCAGACGCTTGAGGCGATTGCGCTCAACGGAGAGCTTTACGCTCTTCTTGCCGATCACCAACCCGAGACGGGGGTGATCAAGATCGTTGTTACGCGCAAGGAGCAGGAGATTTTTCCCCGGAACCTTGCCGGTGGGGGAGTCAAAGACTGCCTTGAAATGCCGGGGGGTTAGCAGACGCTTTTCCCGACTGAAGTCCTGACTCACCACCAGTACCGGATTATCAAACTGCCAGACGCGCACGACCTTTGGCGCGGCGACGCGACAGGACAGCACGGCCGTTCTTGGTGGCCATGCGAGCACGGAAGCCGTGGGTACGGGCGCGTTTGATGGTGCTTGGTTGGAAAGTACGTTTCATGGCGTTGTTACCTGGTTCGTCCACAACGGGCCGGAATGGCCCCCGTTTTAAGAGACCGGCGATTCTAGAGAAAGCAAGCCTCTAGGTCAATTTCCAACCAGCTTTTCCTTTAATTAGATATCTACCGCCCATCTGCCTTTTCTGTCCGCTCGGCTTTCTCAGGTCAGCGCATAGATATAAAAATAAAGAAGGAAGTTATTTAAAGCTTTTCTGTAAAGCTTATAAAAGCTAGGCAGCCAATCATCTGTGGATAACTGCCTTTAGGCCATATTCCACGTGATGTACAGAGAATGACAACACGGGGGAGAAACGGTGTTCTGCCTGTGCTGCGCTGTCGGATAAGCTGTGGGTGGAATGGGTTGTTATCCACAGGCCAGTTACCCACAGACTTTCGACCCCACTTGTGCAACGAGCTCAGGGGCGTTTATCCACAGAGCTTATGCACAGACCATTGGTCGCCTTTTTTACCGTTAAGACGTTGATTTTGGCTGGCCTGTGATCAACCTACATGTGGATAAGTGGGCGGCTCGCCGCTACAATGGCGGCTGTTTTTGCCTCACCGGCTTTCAACTTAGGGGATATCCGTGTCAGTGGAACTTTGGCAGCAGTGCGTGGAGCTTTTGCGCGAAGAGCTGCCTGCCCAGCAATTCAACACCTGGATCCGTCCGCTACAGGTCGAAGCCGAAGGCGACGAGTTGCGTGTCTACGCGCCCAATCGTTTTGTTCTCGACTGGGTCAACGAGAAGTACCTGAGCCGCGTTCTCGAATTGCTCGATGAACATGGCAACGGCCTCGCGCCTGTTCTCTCCTTATTAATAGGCAGCAAACGTAGCTCGGCGCCTCGCGCTGCGCCGAATGCGCCATTGGCCGCGGCTGCGTCGCAAGCCCAGGCGGCAGCAGCACCTGCTGTCAGCGCGCCGACGCCTGCACCTGCGCCCTCCAAATCCTCTGCGCAAAAAAATGCAGCAGAGAATGAAGAGCCGTCCCGCGACAGCTTTGACCCGATGGCAGGCGCTGCCTCCCAACAGGCCCCGATCCGCGCCGAACAGCGCACCGTGCAGGTCGAAGGCGCGCTCAAGCACACCAGCTACCTGAACCGCACCTTCACCTTCGAGAACTTCGTCGAAGGTAAATCCAACCAACTGGCTCGCGCAGCGGCCTGGCAGGTTGCTGACAACCCCAAGCACGGTTACAACCCGCTCTTCCTTTATGGCGGTGTTGGCTTGGGTAAGACCCACTTGATGCACGCTGTGGGTAACCACCTATTAAAGAAGAACCCGAATGCCAAGGTCGTGTACCTGCACTCGGAGCGCTTCGTGGCTGACATGGTCAAGGCCTTGCAGCTCAATGCCATCAACGAGTTCAAGCGGTTCTACCGCTCGGTTGATGCGTTGCTGATCGATGACATTCAATTCTTTGCCCGCAAAGAGCGTTCCCAGGAAGAGTTCTTCCACACCTTTAACGCCCTGCTCGAAGGTGGCCAACAAGTCATCTTGACCAGTGACCGTTACCCGAAAGAAATCGAAGGCCTGGAAGAACGTCTGAAATCTCGCTTCGGCTGGGGCCTGACCGTTGCGGTAGAGCCGCCGGAGCTGGAAACCCGCGTTGCGATCCTGATGAAAAAGGCCGACCAGGCCAAAGTCGACCTGCCCCACGATGCGGCGTTCTTCATCGCTCAACGCATCCGCTCCAACGTGCGAGAGTTGGAAGGCGCGCTCAAGCGGGTCATCGCGCACTCTCACTTTATGGGCCGCGACATCACCATCGAGTTGATTCGTGAATCCTTGAAGGACTTGTTGGCACTGCAGGACAAACTGGTGAGTGTGGATAACATCCAGCGCACCGTTGCCGAGTACTACAAGATCAAGATTTCCGACCTGCTGTCCAAGCGCCGGTCGCGCTCGGTGGCACGTCCCCGTCAGGTGGCCATGGCGCTCTCCAAGGAGCTGACCAACCACAGCCTGCCGGAAATCGGTGATGTGTTTGGCGGACGCGACCACACCACGGTCTTGCATGCGTGCCGCAAGATCAATGAACTTAAGGAATCCGACGCGGATATTCGCGAGGACTATAAGAACCTGCTGCGTACACTGACCACTTGATGACACCAGCGCAGCTTATTAAGGCAAGGGACTAGACCATGCATTTCACCATTCAACGCGAAGCCCTGTTGAAACCCCTGCAACTGGTCGCAGGCGTCGTCGAGCGCCGACAGACCTTGCCGGTGCTTTCCAACGTATTGCTGGTAGTCGAAGGCCAGCAATTGTCCTTGACCGGTACTGACCTGGAAGTCGAGCTGGTCGGTCGTGTGCAGCTGGAAGAGCCCGCCGAACCCGGCGAGATCACCGTCCCGGCGCGCAAGCTGATGGACATCTGCAAAAGCCTGCCGAACGACGCGCTGATCGACATCAAGGTTGATGACGCGAAGTTGGTGGTCAAGGCCGGTCGCAGCCGCTTTACCTTGTCCACTTTGCCGGCCAATGATTTCCCGACAGTGGAAGAAGGCCCTGGCTCGCTGACTTGCAGTCTGGAGCAGAGCAAACTGCGTCGTTTGATCGAGCGCACCAGCTTCGCCATGGCTCAGCAGGACGTGCGTTACTACCTCAACGGCATGCTGCTGGAGGTGTCGGAAGGCATCATCCGCGCCGTGGCTACCGACGGCCACCGTCTGGCCATGTGCTCGATGCGCGCCGATATCGGTCAGCCGGACCGTCACCAGGTGATCGTACCGCGCAAAGGTATCCTTGAATTGGCGCGTCTGCTCACCGAGCCGGAAGGCAACGTCAGCATCGTGTTGGGTCAACACCATATACGTGCGACCACCGGCGAGTTCACCTTCACCTCCAAGCTGGTTGACGGCAAGTTCCCGGATTACGAGCGCGTGCTGCCTAAAGGTGGCGACAAGCTGGTATTGGGTGATCGTCAGGCGTTGCGTGAAGCGTTCAGCCGTACCGCGATTCTGTCCAACGAGAAGTACCGTGGCATTCGTCTGCAACTGGCCAATGGTCAGCTGAAAATCCAGGCGAACAACCCGGAGCAGGAAGAAGCGGAAGAAGAAGTGGGCGTCGACTACAACGGCGGCTCCCTGGAAATCGGCTTCAACGTGAGCTACCTGTTGGATGTACTGGGTGTGATGACCACCGAACAGGTTCGCCTGATTCTGTCGGACTCCAACAGCAGCGCCCTGGTACAGGAATCCGATAACGACGACTCGGCGTATGTTGTCATGCCGATGCGCCTGTAATCATGCTCAGCAGAAGCTAGATGTCCCTCAGTCGCGTCTCGGTCACCGCGGTGCGCAATCTGCACCCGGTGACCTTCTCCCCCTCTCCCCGCATCAATATCCTCCACGGCGCCAACGGCAGTGGCAAAACCAGCGTGCTGGAAGCCATTCATCTGCTGGGGCTCGCTCGTTCCTTTCGCAGCGCTCGCTTGTTACCGGTGATTCAGTACGAGCAATTGGCGTGCACCGTGTTTGGCCAGGTCGAACTCGCTGAAGGTGGGCACAGCAGCCTGGGGATATCCCGTGATCGCGGCGGAGAGTTCCAGATTCGCATTGACGGGCAAAACGCGCGCAGTGCTGCGCAGTTGGCAGAGATCCTGCCGCTGCAATTGATCAACCCCGACAGTTTCCGTCTGTTGGAAGGTGCACCAAAAATCCGCAGGCAGTTCCTCGATTGGGGAGTGTTCCACGTGGAACCGCGTTTCATGGCCACTTGGCAGCGCCTGCAGAAGGCCCTGCGGCAGCGGAACTCATGGCTGCGGCATGGTACACTTGACGCCGCTTCGCAAGCGGCCTGGGACCGGGAACTGTGCCTGGCCAGCGACGAAATTGATGAATACCGCCGTGCCTATATCAAAGCCTTGAAACCAGTCTTTGAGCAGACCTTGAGTGAGTTGTTGGATCTCGAGGGGCTGACGCTGAGTTATTACCGTGGTTGGGATAAAGAACGTGAGCTGAGTGTAGTGCTCGCGACATCCTTGCAGCGGGATCAGCAAATTGGCCATACCCAGGCCGGACCCCAACGGGCTGATTTGCGTCTTAGATTAGGCGCTCATAATGCCGCGGACATCTTGTCCCGTGGTCAGCAGAAGTTGGTGGTGTGTGCGCTGCGTATCGCCCAGGGCCACCTGGTTAGCCAGGCCCGACGCGGACAATGTATTTATCTGGTGGATGACTTGCCGTCGGAACTCGACGAGCAACACCGCCGCGCGCTATGCCGCTTGTTGGAAGAATTACGCTGCCAGGTGTTTATCACCTGTGTAGACCACGAATTATTGAGGGAGGGCTGGCAGACGGAAACGCCAGTCGCTTTGTTCCACGTGGAACAAGGCCGTATCACCCAGACCCACGACCATCGGGAGTGAAGGCATGAGCGAAGAAAACACGTACGACTCGACCAGCATTAAAGTGCTGAAAGGTTTGGATGCCGTACGCAAACGTCCCGGTATGTACATTGGCGACACTGATGACGGTAGCGGTCTGCACCACATGGTGTTCGAGGTGGTCGACAACTCCATCGACGAAGCTCTGGCCGGTCACTGCGACGACATCAGCATCATCATCCACCCGGATGAGTCCATCACCGTGCGCGACAACGGTCGCGGCATTCCGGTAGACGTACACAAAGAAGAAGGCGTTTCGGCGGCAGAGGTCATCATGACCGTGCTCCACGCCGGCGGTAAGTTCGATGACAACTCCTACAAAGTCTCCGGTGGTTTGCACGGTGTAGGCGTGTCTGTGGTGAACGCACTTTCCGAAGAGCTGATCCTGACAGTTCGCCGCAGCGGCAAGATTTGGGAGCAGACCTACGTCCACGGTGTTCCACAAGAACCGATGAAAATCGTCGGTGACAGCGAAACCACCGGTACGCAGATCCACTTCAAGCCATCGGCTGAAACCTTCAAGAATATCCACTTCAGCTGGGACATCCTGGCCAAGCGGATTCGCGAACTGTCCTTCCTCAACTCCGGTGTCGGTATCGTCCTCAAGGACGAGCGCAGCGGCAAGGAAGAGCTGTTCAAGTACGAAGGCGGCCTGCGTGCGTTCGTTGAATACCTGAACACCAACAAGACTGCGGTCAACCAGGTGTTCCACTTCAACATCCAGCGTGAAGACGGCATCGGCGTGGAAATCGCCCTGCAGTGGAACGACAGCTTCAACGAGAATCTGTTGTGCTTCACCAACAACATTCCTCAGCGCGACGGCGGTACTCACTTGGTGGGTTTCCGTTCCGCACTGACGCGTAACCTGAACACCTACATCGAGGCCGAAGGCTTGGCCAAGAAGCACAAAGTTGCCACCACCGGTGACGATGCGCGTGAAGGCCTGACCGCAATTATCTCGGTAAAAGTACCGGATCCTAAGTTCAGCTCCCAGACCAAAGACAAGCTGGTGTCTTCCGAAGTGAAGACCGCCGTGGAACAGGAGATGGGCAAGTACTTCTCCGACTTCCTGCTGGAGAACCCGAACGAAGCCAAGCTGGTCGTCGGCAAGATGATCGACGCCGCCCGTGCCCGTGAAGCCGCGCGTAAAGCCCGTGAGATGACGCGCCGTAAAGGCGCGCTGGATATCGCCGGCTTGCCAGGCAAACTGGCTGACTGCCAGGAGAAGGACCCTGCCCTCTCCGAACTGTATCTGGTGGAAGGTGACTCTGCTGGCGGTTCCGCCAAGCAGGGTCGTAACCGTCGCACCCAGGCCATCCTGCCGTTGAAGGGTAAGATCCTCAACGTCGAGAAGGCCCGCTTCGACAAGATGATTTCCTCCCAGGAAGTCGGCACCTTGATCACGGCGTTGGGCTGCGGTATTGGCCGCGACGAGTACAACATCGACAAGCTGCGCTACCACAACATCATCATCATGACCGATGCTGACGTCGACGGTTCGCACATTCGTACTCTGCTGCTGACCTTCTTCTTCCGTCAGTTGCCGGAGCTGATCGAGCGTGGCTACATCTACATCGCTCAGCCGCCGTTGTACAAAGTGAAAAAGGGCAAGCAAGAGCAATACATCAAAGACGACGACGCCATGGAAGAGTACATGACGCAGTCGGCCCTTGAAGATGCCAGCTTGCACTTGAACGACGAAGCACCGGGCATTTCCGGTGAGTCGTTGGAGCGTCTGGTAAACGACTTCCGCATGGTGATGAAGACCCTCAAGCGTCTGTCGCGCCTGTACCCTCAGGAACTGACCGAGCACTTCATCTACCTGCCGGCCGTCAGCCTGGAACAGTTGGGTGATCATGCAGCGATGCAGGATTGGCTGGCTCAGTACGAAGTGCGCCTGCGTACCGTCGAGAAGTCTGGCTTGGTGTACAAAGCCAGCCTGCGTGAAGACCGTGAACGTAACGTGTGGCTGCCAGAGGTCGAACTGATCTCCCACGGCCTGTCGAACTACGTCACCTTCAACCGCGACTTCTTCGGCAGCAATGACTACAAGACCGTGGTTACCTTGGGCGCTCAATTGAGCACCCTGTTGGACGACGGCGCTTATATTCAGCGTGGCGAACGCAAGAAGCAGGTCAAGGAATTCAAGGAAGCCCTCGACTGGCTGATGGCGGAAAGCACCAAGCGCCACACCATCCAGCGATACAAAGGTCTGGGTGAAATGAACCCGGATCAGCTGTGGGAAACCACCATGGACCCAGCCCAGCGTCGGATGCTGCGCGTGACCATCGAAGACGCCATTGGCGCGGACCAGATCTTCAACACCCTGATGGGTGATGCGGTTGAGCCTCGTCGTGACTTCATCGAAAGCAATGCCCTGGCGGTTTCCAACCTGGACTTCTGATCCCGGTAAGCCTGCCAAACTAAAAAGGCCAACGCTTAGCGTTGGCCTTTTTTATTTCAGCATGAC